>DATBMB010000215.1:0-2085 GCA_036555035.1 Burkholderiales bacterium
GCACCAGCACGATATTCCCCTGGAGCGCATCGTCGACATCGTCTTCCGGGTGCGGGCCTCGCAGTATTCGATCGAAGCCTCCAATCCCTGCCACCAGCACGAGTGGCGCGTGTTCGAGGACCACGAGCTGCCGGAGGGCGCGACGCTCATCCCCGGCGTCGTCGGCCACTACTCCGATTTCATCGAGCATCCCGAGCTCGTCGCCGAGCGCCTGCTGCGCTACGCGAAGCTCGTCGGGCGCGAGAACGTGATGGGCGGCACCGACTGCGGGCTCGGGCCCCGCGTCGGGCACGCGAAGATCGCGTGGGCGAAGCTCGAGGCGCTTGCCGAAGGCGCGCGCCTGGCAACGAAGCGCCTATGGGCGCGACGCGCGCGTTAGCCAGAGCTCCCAGGGCCGGTCGATCACGCCGTCGTTGGTGCGGGCGGCATTGGCCGCCTCCGCATCGTTGAGGAAGTTGATCGCGCCCAGCCGCAGCGCTTCGGACTGCAGGCGCGCGTTGACCTCCGCGTAGATCGCGCGGTAGACCACCTGCTTCAGCGCCGATCCGACCGCCACCGACCCGTGGCCGCGCATCAGCGCGAAGCTCGCCGCGCCGAGCGACTTCGCGAGCGCCGCACCGAGCTTGCGGTCGCGGATCAGCATGTCGGTCGCGGGGCCGCCGGACTCGCGGATCTCGAAGTTCGGCGTCCCGGCGCCGAGGAAGCCGCTCATGTGGAACACCGGCCTGAGCGAAGTGCCGGTGACGCCGAACGGGATGACCGACGGCGAATGGCTGTGCACCACCGCCACGACGTCGGGCCGCGCGCGGTAGATCTCGCTGTGGATGAAGCGCTCGAGGTAGGGGCGCCGGCCGCGCGCGTTCAGGGGCTCCCCGTCCATCCCGAACTCCATGATGTCCCGGGCGCGCACCCGGCCGGGCGCGAGGCTTCTCGACAGCAGGAATCGCTCCGGGTCCCGCGCGTCGCGCACGCTGACATGGCCGAACCCGTCCACCACCCCTTCCCGGTACAGGATGTGATTCGCGCTGACGAGATCGTCGATCAACCCCTTGCGGCTCATGGACACGCCCTCCCCTCCTGTTGTATTACACTCGCAGTCTAAACCGCAGGTGGCGGCGCAACCAACAACGAGGTGACGACTCCAATGACGAAAAAGTGGCTGCTGTCCGTGCTCGCGGGGGCGCTGGCGTGCGCGGGCATCGCGAATGCCCAGAATTATCCGGTGCGGCCGATCCGCGCCGTCGTGCCCTACGCGGCCGGCGGGCTGCCGGACACGATGACACGCATCGTCTCCCAGCGGATGGTCGAGATCCTGGGGCAGCACATCGTCGTGGACAACCGGCCGGGCGCCGGCGGCATCTCCGGCTGCGAGCTCGTGGCGCATGCCTCGCCCGACGGCTACACGCTGCTCATCGCGGATGTCGGGCAGACCGCGATCAACCCGGCGCTCTACGCCAAGCTGCCCTACGACACGCTGCGCGATTTCGCGCCCGTCAGCCTGATGGGCACCTCCGGGCAGTTCCTGGTGGCCCACGCCTCGGTCCCGGCCAATACGCTCCAGGAGCTCATCGCGCTCGCCCGCTCGAAGCCCGGCCAGCTGCGCTACGGCTCCGGGGGCATCGGGAGCGTGCATCACCTGAGCATGGAAGCGCTCAAGGCGCCGCTCAAGCTCGACATCGTGCACGTGCCCTACAAGGGTGCCGGCCAGGCGGTCCCGGCCCTTCTCGCCAGTGAGGTGGCGCTGCTGTTCGCGGCGCTGCCGGCGACGGCCGCGCACGTAAAGGCCGGCCGCCTGAAGCTGCTGGCGGTGAATACCATCAAGCGCAACGCGCGGGCGCCGAACGTCCCGACCATCGCCGAGATCACGGGCATCAAGGACTATGACTACCCCCCCGCGATCGGCGTGATGGCACCGGCCAAGACCCCGAAGGTCGTGATCGACCGCCTTGCCGCGGCCTTGCAAAAGGCGGTCCAGCACCCGGATACGGTCGCGCGCTACACGACGCTCGGCATCGACCCGGTGGGCAACACGCCGGCGCAGTACCTGGCGCAGACCCGCGCCGACATCGCGAAGTACGCGCGGGC
>DATBMB010000177.1:0-4621 GCA_036555035.1 Burkholderiales bacterium
CCGATCGTCGGCCACGTGATCAAGGAATTCCTGCCGTGGGCGCACCTCCTCACCTACGTCGAGGCCGTCATGCGCGTCTACAACCGCTACGGCCGGCGCGACAACCTCAACAAGGCGCGCATCAAGATCCTGGTGAAGGCGCTCACGCCGGAGCGCTTCCGCGAGCAGGTCGAAGCCGAATGGGCGCTTCTGAAGGACGGGCCTTCGACGCTGACGGAAGAAGAAGTGCGGCGGGTCGAGGGGCGCTTCACGCGGCCGGTCTATGCGCCGCTTCCAGCTGATGATGCGGACCACGCCGCGCGGCTCGCTTCCGAGCCGGCATTTGCCGCCTGGGCGAAGCGCAACGTTCATCCGCACAAGGCGCCGGGCTACGCCGCGGTGACGCTGTCGCTGAAGAAGACCGGCGTGCCTCCGGGCGACGCCACGGCGGAACAGATGGACGCGGTGGCCGATCTTGCCGACCGCTACAGCCAGGGCGAGCTGCGCGTCTCGCACGAGCAGAACCTGATTCTCGCCGACGTGCGCCAGTCGGAGCTGCACGAGCTTTGGGTCGAGGCGAAGGCGCTGGGGCTCGCGACACCCAACATCGGGCTCATCACCAATATCATCGCCTGCCCGGGGGGCGACTTCTGCTCGCTTGCCAACGCCAAGTCGATCCCGGTGGCGGAGGCGATCCAGCGCCGCTTCGACGATCTCGACTACGTCTACGACATCGGCGAGCTCGACCTCAATATCTCCGGCTGCATGAATTCCTGCGGCCACCACCACGTCGGTCACATCGGCATCCTCGGCGTCGACAAGAATGGCGAGGAGTGGTACCAGATCTCCATCGGCGGCAACCAGGGCCTCACGCGCCCCGGCGCGCCGGCGGGCCTGGGCAAGGTGATCGGCCCTTCGGTCGCGCGTGCCGAGATCCCGGACGTGATCGAGCAGCTGATCGGCGTCTACCTCGAGCGGCGCGGGGACGAGGAGGAGCGCTTCATCGACGTCGTGTGGCGCATCGGGATCGAGCCCTTCAAGGAGCGTGTCTATGGCGGCCATCATCAAGGCGATGAGCGTCGTCGACGATCCCTGGCAGCGGCTTGAGCGGGATCCCGACGGGAGCCTGCCGCCGGTGCCGGCGACGGGCGACATCATCGTGCCGCTCGCCATGTGGCAGGCGCAGCGCGCGGCGTTGCTCGCGCGTCCCGGCCGGCTCGGGGTCTGGCTCGACAGCAACGAGGAGCCGGAGGCGATCGCTGACGATCTGCGACTGTTCGGCGTCGTCGCGGTGAAGTTCCAGAAAGTGACGGACGGACGCGGCTATTCCATCGCTTACCTGCTCCGGGAGCGTTATGGCTGGAGGGGCGAGCTGCGGGCGTTCGGAGACATCTGGCGCGACCAGCTTTTTCACCTCGCAAGCTGCGGCTTCAATGCCTTTCAACTGCGCGAGGGCGAGGATCCACGCGAGGCGCTGGCCGGGTTCCGGGATTTTAGCGAGACCTACCCGTCGACCGTTGCACAGCCGCTCCCGCTGTTCCGGCGCCGCAGCGGGATAACGTTATGAACGGCAAAGTCTATCTGGTGGGCGCTGGGCCCGGGGCGCCGGACCTGATCACATTGCGTGGAGCGGAGATTCTCGGGCGCGCCGATATCGTGTTCCACGACGCGCTGGTCCATCCCGATGTGCTGGCTCTGGCCGCCCGCGCCGAAAGGATCGCGGTGGGCAAGCGCTGCGGGAAATT
This sequence comes from Burkholderiales bacterium, assembly GCA_036555035.1. GTDB lineage: Bacteria > Pseudomonadota > Gammaproteobacteria > Burkholderiales > SG8-41 > SG8-41. The sequence goes on from DATBMB010000177.1 coordinate 1,725, forward strand.
CGCGACGGCCCAGCAGTTCATCAACAAGCGCCTGGTGGACGCGGCGCGCAAGCACCGCGTGGTGGTGCGGATGAAGGGCGGCGACCCGGTGCTGTTCGGGCGTGCGCAGGAGGAAATCGCGGCGCTCGAGGCGGCCGGCATCCCTTACGAGATCGTGCCCGGCGTGACCTCGGCGCTCGCGGCCGCCGCGGAAGCGGGCGTGTCGCTCACGCAGCGCGGCATTGCGCGTTCGGTCGCGTTCGCCACACCGCGGGTGGGCGAGGGAGAAGCCTCCAGCAACTGGGCGGAAGCCGCCGCGGCGGCAGACACGGCCGTGATCTACATGGGCGCCGGGCAGGCCAAGGAAGTTGCAGCCGCGCTGATTGCAGCCGGCACGACACGCGATACGCCGGTGCTGGTCGTGGAAAACGCGACCCTGCCGCAGGTGCGCCGCATCGCGCTGACGCTGGAAGAACTGCCGATGGTTACCGGATACGGCATCACCGGGCCGACCCTCATTATGGTCGGTCGCACATTTGCTGCCGCGCTCGCGGCGGTCGAACGCGACGCGCAACTCAAGTACGCTCAGCCGTAATACAATTCAAGCTTTTAGGAACGCTTCCGGCTGGGTTGTATGCGACTCACGCGCGGCATCCCTGCCGCAGCCGCGGGCCCGACCGCGCTCACCATCGGCAACTTCGACGGCGTGCATCTCGGCCACCAGGCGATGCTGGCCGAGGTGAAGCGCGCGGCCGCGCGGCTCGGCGTGCCGTCCTGCGTGCTCACGTTCGAGCCGCATCCCCGCGAGTTCTTCGCCCCTGACAAGGCGCCCACGCGGCTCACCTCGCTGCGCGAGAAGCTCGAGCTGCTGGCAGGCAGCGGCATCGAGCGGGTCCATCTCTGCCGCTTCGACTACCGATTCGCGCAGATCACCGCGGAGGACTTCATCGAGCGTATCATCGCGCGCGGGCTCGGGGCGCGCTGGCTGCTGGCGGGGGACGATTTCCGGTTCGGGGCGCGGCGCGCGGGCGACCTCGGGCTGCTGAAGCGCAACGGCCCCCGCCTCGGCGTGGAGGTGTCCGCGCTGGCGAGCTTCATGCAGGAGGGCGAACGGGTATCGAGCACCGCGGTGCGCAAGGCGCTCGCGGCCGGCGAGCTGGCGCGCGCCGAGCGGCTCCTGGGCCGGGCCTACTCCATCAGCGGGCGCGTGGTGCGCGGCGACGGGCTGGGGCGCAAGCTCGGCTTCCCGACCGCCAACGTGCAGATGAAGCACAACCGCCCCCCGCTCACGGGAATTTTCGCGGTACGGCTCCATGGCGCCGCAGATGAAGGGCTTCGGGGCGTGGCGAGCCTGGGCGTGCGCCCGACGGTGAAGAGCCAGGGGGCCCCGGTGCTCGAAGTGCACGTGCTCGATTACCAGGGTGATCTCTACCGCCGCCACGTGCGCGTCGAGTTCCTGCACAAGTTCCGCGACGAGGAGAAGTACGCCGACCTCGCCGCGTTGACGCGCAGGATCGCGCTCGATGTCGAGAACGCGCGGCGCTATTTCGCACGCGAAGGCACACAGGCGCAGATCAAGGCCGGTTCGTGATCGAACCCGCGCTGATCGCTGATCGCTGACCGCTGGTTGTACGATGGCTGACTACAAGAAGACGCTCAATCTGCCCGATACCCCGTTTCCGATGCGGGGCGATCTCGCGAAGCGCGAGCCGCTGATGCTCAAGCGCTGGCAGGAGCGCGGGTTCTACCAGCGCATCCGGGAGGCGCGCCGCGGAGCGCCGCGCTTCGTGCTGCACGACGGGCCGCCCTACGCCAATGGCGACATCCATATCGGGCACGCCGTCAACAAGATCCTGAAGGACATCATCGTCAAGCTGAAGACCCTGTCCGGGTTCGACGCGCCCTACGTCCCGGGGTGGGATTGCCACGGCATGCCGATCGAGGCGCAGATCGAGAAGAGCCACGGCAAGAATCTTCCCACCGCGGAGACCCAGCGGCTGTGCCGCGCCTACGCGACCGAGCAGATCGAGCGGCAGAAGCGGGATTTCCAGCGTCTCGGCGTGCTGGGCGACTGGGACCGCCCGTACCGCACGATGGACTACCGGAATGAGGCCGCCGAGATCCGCGGGCTCGCCGGTATCCTCAAGAAGGGTTATCTCTACCGGGGGCTCAAGCCCGTCAACTGGTGCTTCGATTGCGGCTCGGCGCTGGCCGAAGCGGAGGTCGAGTACGAGGACCGGACCGACATCGCAATCGACGTGGGATTCCCGTTCGCCGAGCCGGAAAAGCTCGCGAAGGCGTTCGGGCTGGCGAAGCTCCCCGATGGGCCCGGCCACGTGGTGATCTGGACCACCACGCCCTGGACGCTGCCCGGCAACCAGGCCCTGAACGCTCACCCCGGGCATCTCTACGACCTGGTGCAGACCGAGCGCGGGCTGCTGATCCTTGCCGCCGACCTGCGCGAGGCGTGCCTCGACCGCTACGGACTGAAGCAGCGCACGGTACTCGGGACATGCAAGGGGGCGGCGCTCGAGCGCATCGAGTTCAAGCACCCCTTCTACGAGCGCCGCGCCCCCATCTATCTCGGCGAGTACGTGACGCTCGATACCGGGACCGGCATCGTCCACTCGGCGCCGGCGTACGGTGTGGAGGACTTCGATTCCTGCCGCCGCTACGGCATGAAGGACGAGGAGATGCTGACGCCCGTGATGGGCGACGGCAAGTTCGTGCCCGGCCTCCCACTTTTCGGCGGCATGATGATCTGGAAGGCCAATCCGCAGATCGTGCGCACGCTCGAGGAGCGCGGCGTGCTCCTCGCGCGGGACGACAAGCACGTGCACAGCTACATGCACTGCTGGCGCCACAAGACGCCGGTGATCCTGCGCGCCACCGTTCAGTGGTTTGCCGGCATGGACGAG
>DATBMB010000196.1:0-29002 GCA_036555035.1 Burkholderiales bacterium
AACGGGGGCATGCAGCGACGTGAGGCATATGGCAGCGAACAGGGACGCTCTGACTTTCACGCGCATGTCCTTCACGCCGGAGCTGATGCTTTCGGCTTCTTCCGAAGATGCAATCGTAATGCCCACGTGGCTAGGATGCTCTCACCTCCAGCCTCCGTGTGCGAGACGCATAACGCCTGAGCTCAGCGGCCGGACGACAGCGGCGCGAAGCGACGCTGTTGGACGGTCCGCTGGAGCGACGGGTTGGGCGTCAGCATAGCTACGTGAAGGTAACTTGCGCAATACGGTCAGCAGCGGTGAACTCTACAGCGCAACGGACCGCAACTCCGTCAGCGCGGGGTGGGTGGGGCGGCCTTCGCGAATCCCTCAAGAAACCTCTCGATATCCGCCTCTAGAAAGTTCCACCGGCGGAAAACATTCTCGCGAATCCACTCCACTGAGAGTTCAGGGACCTCCGCGGCGTACTTAGACCAGTACTCCCTTGCCGTCTCTATCTCCCCCAGTTGCGCGTATGCCATCACGTACTTGTGGAGTGTCTCCAGCAACTGCTGCCGAGGGTGTTGACGATTGACCTCCAATGCCTTGCGATAAGCCCCCTTCAGATAAAGGTCGTAGAACAGGGTGGAGTGATAGAAACCGGCCGCCGATGCGGCGTTGAGCGCGTGCGCCTTCTCGACCAGCGCTGCGCCCCGCGCCCATTGCCCAGTGAACCCAACCAACATGCCCAGCTGGGCGAAAATATCCGCAGTGTAGGGTGCCAGTTGGAATGCGAGTTCAACCTCTCGCTCGAACAAGTCGAGCTGATGATCGAAGAAATATCCCCAGGCCGCTGTGCGGTGTGCGAAGGCATCAGTGGGATCCAGCTGCGCCGGGCGGATCGTGTCGGCGAGCAACCTCTGGAACGGCTCCGAGGCAGCGTCCTGCCGAAGGGCCCAGCCGCGAAGTCTCAGCCACGCATACTCCTGCTGTGCGCGCGCGTAGCTGGGATCTAACGCAATGGCCCGTTGCAGCAGATCGCGCATCGCCCAATAGGACTCTTTGGACCCGGCGGGCATAGCGGTCGCCCGCAGCACCAGATCATAAGCTTCAAGGCGTTCGGGACTCTTACTCTCGGCAGCGCGCCGCTCCGCGCGGTGCAAGGCACCGCTCATGCCGGTCATCGCCCCGACCACTTTTGCTGTAATCTCGTCCTGAACCGCGAAAATGTCGGTCATATCCTGGTCGTAGCGCTCGGCCCAGACATGTGCTCCAGTGTCCACGCTGATCAGCTGCGCAGTGATTCTCACTCGGCTTCCCGCCCTTCGTACGCTCCCCTCAAGCACGTACCGCACGCCTAGTTTGCGGCCGACGGCCGTCACGTCGACCGCCTGCCCCTTGTACTGGAATGTAGTGTTTCTGGCCAAGACATATAGATCTCGGAACCGGGCGAGCTCCGTGATGATGTCTTCCGTAAGTCCGTCGGTGAAGTAGTCTTCCTTCGGGTCGCCGCTGATGTTGGTAAACGGCAGCACGGCGATGGCCGGACCGGTCGGCATGGCGAGCGACTGGACGTGACCAGTGGGGATAGGCTCCGGGGCTATTCGGTATGCACGCACTGGCTTGGGGATGTTCTTCACCGTCTGCTCGCCCATGGAGGTGAAGACGAGCGGCAGCTTGCCTTCCACTTGATCGAAGACGGTCCCCGCGATCCATACCCCGCCCGGCTCCGACAAGGCCTGGAGCCGGGCCGCGACATTGACGCCGTCTCCGTAGAGCGTCTGGTCTTGCTCGACCACATCGCCGAGATTGACGCCTATCCGAAAGAGCATGCGGCGCTGCTCCGGAATCGAAGCGTTAAGCCTTGAAATCTCATGTTGCACTTCGGTAGCGCACTTCACCGCCTCGACCGGGCTGACGAACTCGGCTAGCACGCTGTCGCCGGCCGTATCGATGACTCGCCCCCCGCGAGTCTCGACCGCGGTGCGAAACAGCGCGCGAGACTGATTCAGTGCTGCGACGGTCGCCTCTTCATCTTGCGCCATTAGCCTTGAGTAACCGACCACGTCAGCGCTAAGAATGGCAGCAAGTTTTCGCTTGGTAGTCATTGCTCGATACGAGGAGGCCGAGGTTCAGGGCGCATTCTGCCTTAGGGCATGAACCTGATCCACACTCGCGACATCCTTGATGCACTGACGCGCTGACGCCCAACGTCGCGGTTGAGGGGGCGCCGACGACCGAAGGGAGGAGGGAACCGAACAGCAACGCTGTTCGGCGCTCCCCTCGAACCGCTGGTTGGGCGGCATTCTCACGCCCGTAGAGCACAAGCCCGAGGGCATCGGCCGGCGGAACCTGGGCGATCTGCCGGATTTACGTTGGATCATGGTACGACAAGACAAAAGTCTTCCCATCTTCGCTGTGCACTCTCAAGCCATTACTCAAGAATGAGCACAATCGGTCGTCTGACACCAAACCATGTCCCATGTAGCCGAAGAACACAGGGCGTTCATTTCGGAAGGCTTCCCTCAAGAATTCTGCGGCCGCTTCAGTATCCTTCAGGGACGGGTGATTAGACGCCACGAACGGCAGCCATGAGAACCATGGCACTCTCCGATAGCGAACCTTCACGTCGAACTCGGGACAGCCTCTCAACAAGGCAGAGCCAGACTCGCTTTGTACGAACCTAATGGCGTAACTGCCATTCGAGCCCGATAACGTCGCTATCTTCCCGAAGCGATAGTCACCACCGGCGTACGCAACGCTTGAAAGAAAAGCTAAGCATGCAAGGACAGCGCGCATTCCTCTATGCCGCCCAACGACCACAATCACCGGGCGGCAACAGGCGCCGAAGGCGGCTGTTGGCGCTCCGGTGCATTGTGAGGTTGGGCAGTGTCTCACCCATGTGAGTCGTCGTGGGCCCGGAGCCAAGCGAGAACATTGGCGGCATTCCCGTCGGGCGGAAACACGGGATAGAAGACGCGCTCAATCACTCCATCAGTTTGCACCCAGGCGAGACGCGCCACAAGCACGAACCCCGCGACTGACAACGTCGGCAACCTCAATGCGCTCGTCAACTGGAGAGCGTCGTCGCTTAGTACGGGGAAAGACAGATGTAGTCGTTCCGCCATCTCACGCTGGTACCCCGGTTCCTGAGTGCTCAGGCCGAAGACTTGCACGTCAAGCTTCTTGAAATCGGCCGCGAGGTCACGAAAGCCACACGTTTGCGGCGTGCAGCCTCGTGCCCCGGGAATCAGGTCCCAGTCAGGCACGAGCGGTGGTTGTCCTGGCTTTCCGGTACGCGGATACGCGAAGACCGCGGCTCGGCCCTGAACCTTCGCTAGGTCGATCGCCTGTCCCAGCGTGCTAGGAAGAGCGATAGACGGGACCCTCGCACCCATGACATGCGCCGCCCTTCCGTCGTCGATTGGAACAGGTAGCCCGGGCGGCAGTTTCAGCAGATCGTGCGTGTCCGTCACAACCGTCTTCGATCCTCGTCTGCCCAACGCCCCGCATCACCTGCCGGCGGAAGCGGGCGAAGCCCGCTGTAGCCGGTCAGGTGCATGCGGTTGTTGGGCATCAATCACCAAAGCCTACATCAGACGCGGGTTGCCTCAGATGTCTCCGGACGTCGAACCAGCAGGCTTGCGACAATGGAAACGGTGAGAACCACAGCGACCATCGCAAGCATCCACAGAATCGGTACCTTGTACACATCCATGATCAGCATCTTGATTCCGACGAGCGTCACGATCACGGCTAGGCCGTAGCCAATGAGATGAAACCGTTCCGCGATGTCTGCGAGGAGGAAGTACATCGCCCGAAGGCCCAAGATCGCAAAGGTATTGGCTGTGAATACGATGAAGGGGTCGCTGGTGACGGCGAAAATCGCAGGGATGCTATCGACGGCAAAGATCAGGTCCGAGACCTCGACCAGAACCAGCACCAAGAACAACGGAGTAAAGACGCGCCTGCCGCCTTCAAGAACCACAAAGCGCTCGCCGCGGTGAGCTGTAGTCAGCGGGATGTGATTCCTTAGCCAGCGCAGCAGCACATTCTCGCTCAGGTCGCCCCTCTGTCCGGTGAAGAGGAACATCTTCACGCCGGTTGCCACCAGGAATAGGCCGAAAACATAGAAAATCCATGAGAACTGCTGAATCAACAGCGCGCCGAGATAAATCAGCACCGCCCGCATCACGATCGCTCCGACGACTCCCCAGAGCAGGACCCGTTTCTGCAACTCGGGCGGGATCGCGAAGTAGGTAAAGATCGTGATCCAGACGAAGACGTTCTCGATCGCAAGCCCCTTCTCGATGAGATAGCCTGTGGCGTACTCCAGCGTCTTCTGATTGGCAACGCCGGCTCCGAACTGCCCATTCAAGTACCACCAAAACCAGGCGCCGAAGGCAGCCGCAGCAGCGAACCACACGACCGACCACCATGCCGCCTCTTTGACCGAAACCTTGTGGGCGCCCTGAGCGCGGAGCAACAGAAAGTCGATAGCCAGCAGCAGGACGACCAGCAGGCTAAATCCCAGGTACAAGAGGGGGGTTCCAACGTGAGCGACTTGTGTAACGGCCATTGGATTTCAGGAATGTGGTTCCGTTGATGCCCAACGTCAATTGGTTGATAAATTGGTTGACTATTTAGGTGACAATTTAGTTGACACTAATAGCATCCCGGCCTTTCCTTCCCTACGCCACTGTCATCCTCACCCACGCTCAATACGTTACCCCCCTGAAAATCATGACGCAATTGCGCGTCGGAGAGGAGGGGATCATGTCCGAGGACGGAGCAGTGGGGGTGCCGGGCTCGGCCGCTCGGCCCCGGCTTTTTGACCTCGTCCGCGCGGCGATCCGCCGGCGGCATTACAGCTACCGGACCGAGGAGACCTATCTGCACTGGATCAAGCGCTTCATTGTCTTCTCCGGCCGGCGGCACCCCCGCGAGCTGGGGGCGCCCGAAGTGACCGCCTTTCTCAACGATCTCGTCGCGCGGCGCCACGTCGCGGCGGCCACGCAGAACCAGGCCTTGGCGGCATTGCTGTTTCTCTACAAGGAGGTGCTTGCACAACCGCTGCCCTGGCTCGAGTCGCTGGAGCACGCGAAGCAGCCGATCCGACGGCCCACCGTGCTCACCGTGGCGGAAACGCAGCAATTGCTGTCCCGCCTGCGCGGCACGAAGTGGCTGATGGCAAGCCTGCTCTATGGCTCCGGGCTGCGGCTGCGCGAGTGCCTGAAGCTGCGGGTAAAGGATGTGGATTTCGGCTATCGCCAGATTCTCGTGCGCGACGGCAAGGGTGGCAAGGATCGCGTGACGATGCTTCCCGCCGCGGTCATCGAGCCGCTAGGGGCCCATCTTGCGCGTGTAAAGGTGCTTCACGACATGGACCTCGCGGACGGGTGCGGCGACGTCGAGCTGCCCGATGCGATTGCGCGCAAGTATCCGCGCGCGCCGTACGAATGGGGGTGGAAGTTCGTCTTTCCGTCGTACAAGCGCTCGGTCGATCCGCGCTCCGGCGCAATCCGCCGCCATCATGTGTATGAGAACTTCCTGATTCGCGCGGTGAAGGAGGCCGCCCGTTCGGCCGGCATCACCAAGCACGTGAGTTGCCACACCCTTCGCCACTCGTTTGCAACGCACCTGTTGGAGGGTGGCTACGACATCCGCACGGTCCAGGAACTGCTCGGCCACTCGGACGTGTCGACCACGATGATCTACACCCACGTGCTGAACAAGGGCGGGCGCGGAGTGAAGAGCCCGCTCGATTCGGGCGGCGTTCCTCCGCCGCCGGCGCTGCGGGAGGTGAGGGCGGAGTACCGGGTTGCCTAGTCGAGCAGCTTCTGCACCCGCCGCGCCGCCGCGATGTGGCCGTCGCGCAGGAAGCGCTCGTGATTCTCCTCCACCTCCGAGGGCTCGTAGCGGTAGCTCACCATCATGCCGAGGGACTGCTCCATGCCGCGCGCGGAGGTGTCGGCGAGCCAGTAGATGCGGCTCACCAGCGCGCCGTTGCTCAAGTGGAAGTGCGCGACCGGGTCGAGCGGGTGCGTGCCCGACTTCTCCCGCATCAGGTAGCGCGCGGCGAGCTTCTCCAGGGGTTCCTGCAGCGCCTCGCCGAGCCGCGCGTCCGCGGGCCACTCAGGGCGCGCCAATGCGTCGTGAAGCACGGCGGCCGGGTCGGGGTGCCCCAGCGCCGCGGCGAGCTTTTCCGCGTCCGCCGCCGGCAGTAGCGCACGCTTCTCCGAGGACGCCTGCTCGATCCACTTGCGGAAGCCGGGCATCGGGGAGAGCGTCGCGAACACGCCGAGCCGCGGCAGGTCGCGGCGCAGGTCCTCGATCACGCGCTTGAGCAGGAGGTTCCCGAGGCTCACCCCGCGCAGGCCCTTCTGTGTATTCGAGATCGCGTAGAACACCGCGGTGTCGGCGGAGCGCGGGTCCTGCACCGGGGCGCCCTGGTCGAGCAGGTGCTGCACGCTGGCGGGCAGCCCCCGCGTGAGCGCGATCTCGACGAAGATCAGCGGCTCGTTGGGCAGCCGCGGATGGAAGAACGCGTAGCAGCGGCGGTCGGTGTCGAGCCGGTTCCGGAGGTCGTTCCAGGACTGGATGGGGTGCACCGCCTCGTAGGCGATCAGCTTCTCGAGGATCAAGGCCGGCGAGTTCCAGGTGATGCGCCTCAGCTCCAGGAAGCCCGGATCGAACCAGCTCTCGAGCAGGCCGTCGAGCTCGACCTTGAGCACCTCCAGCGCCGGCGCCTTCGGCAGCGCGGCGAGGAGATCCGCGCGCAGGTCCACCAGGAACTTCACGCCCTCGGGCAGCAGGTTGAACTGGGTGAAGAACTTCGCGCGCGGGGAATTGAGCGCAACGCGCAGCCGCGCCTCGGCCCGCGAGAGCTCCGCGTCGTTCGCGGCAGCCTGGATGGCCGAGATGGCCTTTTCCAGCTCCTCGCGGTTGGGCGCGAACCCGTGCGTGATCAGGTCCAGAATCGCGGTGCGCTGCGCGGGGCTCGCGCCGCGGTAGATCGCCGCGATGCGCTCGGCGCGGGCGCGCGCCGCGATCTCGCCTCCGCGCTGCGAGCGGCTCTCCTCGAGCAGCGGCTTGATCTCTTCGAGGACGCGCCCCGTCGTGCCGTCGGCTTCATCCACGCCGGCCCCCGGCAGCACTGCCGCGGCGAGCCGCTTCCACCAATGGCGCAGCCGCTCGAATGCGGACAGCGGATTGGGCGTGCTCGCGGCCTGGCTCATCGGTATCCTCTATCCCGTTCTCGCTGGATTCTGGTCCGCCCGCGTTACACTACATCGATCGCGCGGGCGGTCTTTGCGATAGATCAAAAAATTGGACAGTACATGCGGCTGAGCGTTCTCGATCAGTCTCCGGTCATCAGCGGCCACACGCCGGCACAGGCCGTCCACGAGACGATCCGCCTGGTGAAGGCTGCCGAGCAGCTCGGCTACCACCGCTACTGGCTCGCCGAACACCACTCAATTACTGCCCTGGCCGATCCCTGTCCAGAGATACTGCTCGCACGCGTCATAGCCGAAACCTCCCGGATACGGCTGGGGACGGGCGGCGTCCTGCTGCCGTATTACAGCCCGTTGAAGGTCGCGGAGCAGTTCCGGATGCTGGAGGCGCTATGCCCGGGACGCATCGATCTCGGCATCGGGCGCGCCCCGGGAGGCGACCAGGTGACCGCGCTTGCCATGGGGGAGGGGCGCTACCCGGGCGCCGAGCATTTTCCCGAGCAGGTGCAATACGTCGTCGCCTACCTCGACGGCACGCTGCCGGCCGAGCACCCCTTCGCCGGCGTGAAGGTGCAGCCGGCAGGGCAGGCTGCGCCGGAGGTGTGGCTCCTCGGCTCATCGGACTACAGCGGGGCGCTCGCGGCGCAGCTCGGCCTGCGCTTTGCGTTTGCCCACTTCATCAGCGCGGACGGGGGCGAGGAGGTCATGCGGGAGTACAAGCGCCGCTACCAGCCCTCGCAGCGCGAGCCGGCGCCGCAGGCGCTGCTGTGCGTGTTCGTGATCTGCGCCGAGTCGGGTGCGGAGGCCGAGCGGCTCGCCGCCAGCATCGACCTGCGGCGGCTCAACACGGATCACGGGGTGAACGCCCCGGTGCCGACCCTCGCGGAGGCCCGGGCCTATCCCCATACCGAGGCCGACCGCCGGCGCATCGCGCATCACCGCCGCCGCGTCGTGCTCGGGGAGCCGCAGGCGGTGCGCGACCGGCTGCTCGAGCTGCAGGCGCAGTTCCAGGCCGACGAGCTGATGGCCATCACCATCACGGGCAGTTATGACACCCGGTTAAGGTCCTACGAGTTGCTGGCGGAGGCGTTTGGCCTCGCGTCCGAGTCCGCCAGTGCGCCGCGAGTTGGAGGGTTGCGTCAACCGGGTTAGGATATTGGCCGTTTAGGGGAGGGTCGGGGTTCCCGACACCGGATCTCGCGCGGGGCAGCGGGGAGAGCGTCAAGATCGTTGAGTGGAGGAACGAAAGATGAAAGTTCTGATGGCAGCGCTGTGTGCGCTCATGCTGGCGGCATCACCGCTCGCATTGGCGCAGGACAAGGCGAAAAAGGAGCCGACCGCGGCGCAGAAGAAGCAGCAGCAGCGGATGGCGGACTGCAACAAGCAGGCGGGCGCCAAGAAGCTCGAGGGCGATGCGCGCAAGAAGTTCATGAGCGCGTGCCTGAGCGGTGACAAACCCATGGCGAAGGGCCCGACCGATGCGCAGAAGAAGCAGCAGCAGCGCATGGCGGACTGCAACAAGCAGGCCGGCGCCAAGAAGCTCGAGGGCGACGCGCGCAAAAAGTTCATGAGCACCTGCCTGAAGGGCTGATGCTCCGGCGCCGCGTTGCGCCGGCGCCGACACGCGGGGCATACTGGGAGACCGGTATGCCCCTTTTCTTTATGCGAACGCTGCGCCAGTGCCTGCTCGCTCTGATCGGGGTTGGGACCCCCGCCTCGGCGGGCGCGGCGCAGCCGCAGGACACCTACGAGCCGCAGCGCAAGCGCATGCTGGAGGAGATCGCCGCGCTCACGCGCGAGACGCGCTTCGAGTCCGGGCGCTCGAGCCTCTCCGCCCGCGTCATGGAGGCGATGGCGAAGGTGCCGCGCCACGAGTTCGTCCCCGCGGGCGACCGGCGCAACGCCTACGCCAACCGGCCGCTCCCGATCGGCATGGGCCAGACCATCTCGCAGCCCTTCATCGTCGCGCTGATGACCGACCTGATGGAAGTGAAGCCCGGCGACCGGGTGCTCGAGATCGGCACCGGCTCGGGCTACCAGGCGGCGCTGCTGGCCGAGCTCGCCGGCACCGTCTACACCATCGAGATCGTCGAGCCGCTCGCGCGCGAGGCCGCGGCGCGGCTGAAGCGGCTGGGCTACGCCAATGTCGTGACGAAGACCGGCGACGGCTACCAGGGCTGGCGCGAGCACGCGCCCTTCGACGCCATCATGGTGACGGCCGCCCCGCGCGAGGTGCCGCAGCCCCTGATCGAGCAGTTGAGCCCCGGCGGGCGCCTTGTCGTCCCGGTCGGCGGGCAGGCGGCGGGCCAGTCGCTGCTGGTAGTCGAGAAGCAGCCGGACGGGAGCATCACGCGCCGCACTATCCTTGCCGTGCGCTTCGTGCCCCTCACCGACAAGTCAGGAAAGCAGCAGTAGCACGCCGGAGCGCGGAGCAGGGGCCCCACTTCAGTGGGGATGCGACCGTGAAGGCGGGCAGACGGCCGACGCGATAATGTCGGATACTTGCCTCATTTCGCGTCAGAGGCCGTGGAATACCGGCGTGCCCCGCGCTACGGCAGCCTGGCGATGATGTCCTGGGCGGTGCGCTCGAGCACGGCGCGCTGCATCACCGGCTCCTCGGTCACCGTCTCGTGCGAGACGCGCATCTCCTGCATGGCCTCCCACGCGACCGAGCCATCGGTGCTGTCCCAGATCTGGAAGAACAGCCGGACATGCGCGTACTGGGTCTCCACGATGCGGATGCCGAAGATTCCGAAGCGCTCCTTCGATCCCTGCCCGAAGCCCTGTAGCTTGAGCTGGACGAGGTAACGGGCTCCCGTTGCCGCGCCCACCCGGCGCAGAACCTCACGCGAGAGCAGGCCGGTGTCGCGGTAATCGTCGTACATCCGCTTGTAGTCGTCGGCCAGCCCCGCCTTGTTGATGGCGCCCAGCGTTTCGGCGAGCGTGACGACCCGCAGGCCTTGCTTCTCACGCTTGATGATGTCGGCGAAGACGAACGCGACGGCCTGTTTTTCCTGCTCCTGGCCGGTGACGGTCGACGGCGTAAGGAATGCCATGCCGGACGCAGCGAGATCGCCCGGCTTCAGCGCGATCCGGTGCTCCTGCAGGGTCGGATAGGTCTGGGAACATCCGGCGAGCGCGAGGATGAGCGCGGCCAGCGCGGTTCCGGGAAGCCGTAGCGATTTCATTAGGACTTTCCCGGGCGTCACTCGGGCTTGATGTTCTGCTCGCGCACGACCTTCACCCAGCGCTCGTAGTCCTTGCGGATGCGCTCGCCGAAGCGCTGCGGCGTTCCGCCGGAGGCGATCATGCCCTGCGCTTGGAGGTTTGCCTTCATATCGGGTTCGTGGACGATGCGGTTCACCGCGGCGTTGAGCGTGCCGATGACGGCCGGCGGCGTGCCGCGCGGCGCCATCACCCCGAACCAGAGCTCGACTTCGTAGCCGGGCAGGGCGTCATTGAGCGTCGGGACGTTGGGCAGCGAGTACCAGCGCTTGGCGGTGGTCACCGCCAGGGCGCGGAGCTTTCCCGACTGGATGTGCGGATAAGTAGGCAGGATGCTCCCCACGATGAGCTGAATCTGCCCCGACAGGAGGTCGGGCAGCGCCGCCCCGGTGCTCTTGTAGGCGATGCCGACCATATTGATCTTGGCCATGTTGATGAGGAGCTCCGTCGCCAGGTGAGTCAGGCTGCCCACGCCCGGCGTAACGTAGTTGAGCTGCCCCGGCCGCGCCTTCGCGAGCGCCAGCAGTTCCTTCGTGGTTTTCACGGGAAGCGTGGGATGTACCGACAGCACGAACGGGGTGTAGCCCATCTCCGCGACGGGTACGATGTTGTTGATCGGATCGAACGCCGGCTTGTGCGTCGCCGGCGTTGCCGCGAAGCTGCCGGACATCACCATGATGGTGTAGCCGTCGGGCGGCGACTTGACCGTGAGCTCCATGCCGATGAGTCCGCTCGCTCCGCCGCGGTTGTCCACCACGAACTGGCGCTTGAAGTGCTCGCTCAGCTTTTGTGAGATCTGGCGCGCGGTGATGTCGCTGCCGCCGCCCGGTGCGAACGGGACGATGACGCGCACCAACTTGGCCGGATACTCCTGGCCGAAGGCGCCCATCGCCATCAACCCGGCCGCTGCGGCGAGGGCCGTCGGCGCCACCTTGCGCAGTACGCGTGCGATCATGGTCATGCTCCTTGTTGTCGTGATGGATGCCCCCGCGCGCCCGCTCAGAAGCGATAGCGCACGCCGAAGCGCAGGCCCAGGCCCTGGAGCCGCAGGGGGCTCGGGCTGTCGAGGTCGCCGGACAGCAGGTCGTAGCTGACCGCCCAGGTCGGCGTGAGCCAGTGCAGCCCGGTGAAGGACAGTTGCCGCGGGTACGGCGTGGCCGGATCGAGCGCGGCGGCGACTGTTTCCATGTCCCGGCCCCAGCCCAGCCCGAAGAGGCTGGCCGAGCTGTGCTGGTAGCCGAGCCGTACCTGGTAGCCCGGCGCATAGCCTGCTCCTGCCGGATGGGGGGGCATCAGCGCCAGGCCGTTCGCTGGCGGGGCTTCGCCCGGGGTTCCCGGTTCCATGTCGTATACGCGATACTTGATTCCGACGCTCAGCGCCTTGTGATCGCTCAGCGCGGTGCGCAACTCCCCTGCAAGCGAGTGCTGGCGCGGCACGAACACCGATTCGGGCGTGTAGCCCACCTCGAGCGAGGAGCCCCATCCTCGCGGGAGGAGCCCCGTTTCCTGTCGAAGCCCGAGGCCGGGGTAATCGAAGGAGAGCCGCAACTGCGCGGCGCAGGGGAGGGGCAGCGCCGCAGCGGTCAGCGCGATGGCTGCGATGATTCCGAACCGATGCCGCATATGCAAGCCGAATTCGGTGATCTCGAGCGGGCCGAAGCATCCCGGCTCAAGTCGATCATTGGACAAGTTTACCCAAATTTCGTGCCTCCGGGTACGATTCTGTCGCGCGCCCGCAACAGGCCGGCGGCGGGCCGCGCGTCCCGCCGCGTCGGACGCGGGACCCGCATTGCGGGCACAGTCTCCTGAATTTGCGGCGGAATTGCTGCGCGGGTTCAACTGTACTAAACTATTTGCCTAGCATAATTACCTGAAGCGTCTACCGGAGGAGGGATCGGTCATGAAGTTTTTTCTGGACTCGCTGGGATGGACGGTGGCCTGGGGCGTGGTGCTCACGTGGATCCTCTACAACGTCGTGAAGTACGCGCTGCAATAGGGGGAGACCGGCCATGATGGACTTCATACAACTCGGAATCGGGCGCTGGCTGCACATCGCCGCGGGCGTGATGTGGATCGGCCTGCTCTATTACTTCAATTTCGTGCAGGTGCCGGCGATGGCGGAGGCCGCCAAGGACGGCACGGCGGGCGGCATCAGCAAGCACGTCGCGCCGCGGGCCCTCTTCTGGTTCCGCTGGGCGGCGGTGGTGACCTGGCTCGCGGGGGCGATGCTGCTCGGGAAGAATTTCTTCAACGCGTTCTTCTTCCTCAACCACGCTTTCTTCGCCATCGGCGTGGGTGCGTGGCTCGGCACCGTCATGCTTTTCAACGTGTGGGTGCTGATCTGGCCCAACCAGAAGAAGATCCTGGGCATGGTGCAGGCGACCGACGCGGAAAAGGCGAAGGCCCGGCGCGTCGCGTTCCTCGCCTCGCGCACCAACACCCTGCTCTCGATCCCGATGCTGTTCTTCATGGCGGCGGCGGGCCACCAGGGCATCTTCTTCGGCTGATCATCTGACGGGCGGCGCGCGCTCCAGGCCCTCGACCTTCGCGCCGGGCTTGATGCCGCGCTTGGCGAACCATCCGCGGTTCGCTTCCAGCGCGTATTTCGCCGGCCGGGCCGCGGCGTGGGTATCGCGCGAGTGGGGCTTCATGTCCTCGATGTTGATGATCGTGCCGCGCTCGTCGAGGAAGGCCACCGACAGCGGAACGTAGGTGTTCATCATCCACATGGCGTGATTCGCGGTCTCGCGGAACACGAACAGCATGCCGCGGTTCTCGGGCAGGATCCTGCGGTGCATGAGGCCCCGCGAGCGGGTCTCATCGGTGACCGCCACCTCCACCGTGAGCGTGTGGCCGTTCACGGCGAGCGGTATCTCCGGCATCTGCGCGCCGGCCGCGGGCAGGGCAAGCACGATTGCAAGGCCCGTCACCAGCCGCTTGCCGCAAGCGAGCGGATTCATGCGCGCGGCGCGCTGCCGACCAGCCACTCCGAGATCGCGTTCAGGAGCTCGGTCACCTCTCCGATCGGCGGCAGCACCGTGATCTCCGCCGCCGAGTGCCGGGCGCTCAGCTCTTTCAGCAGGCGCGGCAGGTCCTTCTTCAGGTGTCCGCCCTGCGCCAGGAACAGCGGCGCGACGGTGATGCGGGTGTGGCCGGCCTTGACCAGCTGCGCGACGCAGTCGCCGAGCGCCGGCTGCATCTGCTCGAGGAAGGCCAGTTCCACCGAGAGGTCGGGCCGGCGCGCGGCGACCGCCTGCCGGATGGCGCGAAACGGCTCGCTCCATTGCGCGTCGCGCGCGCCGTGCGCGAACAGTACGAGGGCGGATTTCATTTAACGGGTGAGCGGCGTTATCGCTTGCTGCTCGCCGGCTTGAACAGCTTGGCGATATGGGCGACGAGCTGGCGCGCGACGGCCTCCTTGGAAGCGCGGGGCAGGGGGTGCACGCCCGCATCGTCGAAGAGCGTGATCTCGTTGTCGTCCGCGCCGATCGCCCGCTGCGCGAGGTTCGCGGCGAGCAGCGGCACCTTCTTCGCGCGGCGCTTGGCCTCGGCGTGCCGGCGCAGGTTCTCCGTTTCCGCCGCGAAGCCCACGCAGAACGGCGGGCGCGGCCGCGCCGCGACCCACGCCAGGATGTCCGGGTTGGGCACGAGCTCGAGCCGCAGCCTGCGCGCGCTGCGCTTGATCTTCTGGCGGTGCGGGCTCGCGACGTGATAGTCGGACACGGCGGCGACGCTCACGAAGATGTCCGCGTCCGCGACGCGCTTCTTCACCGCCTCGAACATCTCGCGGGCGGAGACGACATCCACGCGCTGCGCGCCCGTGGGCGCGGCGAGGCTGGTCGGCCCCGTGATGAGCGTTACCCGGGCGCCGGCCTCGAGCGCGGCGCGCGCCACCGCATAGCCCATCTTGCCGGAGCTGCGGTTGGTGATTCCGCGCACCGCGTCGATCGTCTCGAACGTCGGCCCGGCGGTGATCAGCACGCGCGTCCCGCGCAAGGTCTTGGGGGCGAGAAAGGCCGTCACCGCATCTGCGATCTCGGCCGCCTCGAGCATGCGGCCCATGCCGGTTTCGCCGCACGCCTGATCGCCGCTCACGGGCCCGAGGATCGCGACGCCGTCGCGCAACAGGCGCTCGATATTGCGGCGCGTCGCCGGGTTGTCCCACATCTGGCGGTTCATCGCCGGCGCGACGATCAGCGGGCATTCGCGCGCGAGGCACAGCGTGGAGAGCAGGTCGTCGGCCAGGCCCTGCGCGAGCTTGGCAATGAAGTCGGCGGTCGCGGGCGCCACCACGATCGCGTCCTTGCCGCGCGAGAGCTCGATGTGCGCCATGTTGTCGGAGACGCGGGCATCCCACAGGTCCGTGTAGACCGGCTTTCCCGATAGCGCCTGGAAGGTGGCGGGGGCGACCAGCCCGCCGGCCGCCTCGGTCATGACCACCTGCACTTCGATGCCGCTGCGCGCGAGCTCGCGCGTCAGCTCGGCGGCCTTGTAGGCGGCGATGCCGCCGGTGACCCCCAGCACGATCGATTTCTTAGTACTTTCAGCCATCTAGGGCTACTGCTTCACGCTGCGGACTGGAGTGTAACCGCAAACGCCAAGCAGCGTAAATCGGGGAATCGACGCTGCGCCCTCGCGCGTAAACGCGGAGGGGCCGTCCGCCGTTATCCCATGACGAGTCACGAAAAACGAGGAGGGAGCCACGCACTCATGCGTATCACCGACTGGCCGCCTGATGAGCGGCCCCGCGAGAAGCTGCTCACCCGGGGCGCGGAATCGCTCTCCGATGCCGAGCTGGTGGCGATCTTCCTGCGCACCGGGGTGCGGGGGAAGAGCGCGGTGGACGTCGCGCGCGAGGCGCTTGCCCGCTTCGGCTCGCTCACGGGCCTGTTTGCCGCGGGCGCGGAGGCGGCCACCGCCGTGTCCGGCCTCGGCGCGGCCAAGTACGTGCAGCTGCAGGCGGTGCTGGAGATGGCGCGGCGCGCGCTGCGCGAGAAGCTCGACCGCGGCTCCGCCCTGAGCTCGCCGCAGGCGGTGCGCGATTTCCTCCGGTTGAAGCTCCAGGACCGGCCACAGGAGGTCTTCGTCGGCGTCTTCCTCGACGCGCAGAACCGGGTGCTGGCGGTGGAGGAGCTCTCCCGCGGCACGCTGACCCAGACCAGCGTCTACCCGCGCGAGGTGGTGAAGCGCGCCCTGCATCACAACGCCGCCGCGCTCATCTTCGCGCACAACCACCCTTCGGGCATTGCCGAGCCCAGCCGCTCCGACGAGGTGTTGACGGGCGCGCTCAAGCAGGCCCTCGCGCTGGTGGACGTCAAGGTGCTCGACCATTTCATCGTCGGAGCGGGAACGGCGATGTCCTTCGCCGAGCGCGGCCTGATGTAGGGGAATTGATCTGGATCAAGCGGGTCGCGCCTTTTCGCGAGCAGGCTGTGCATGAACCACCTCACACCAGGGGGGCACCATGTATTACAAGCACATCCTGCTGCCCGTCGACGGCTCCGACACCTCGCTTAAGGCGGAGAAGGAGTGCATTGCCTTTGCCGGGTCCGGCGGCACGAAGGTGACCGTGCTCCACGTGGTATCCCACTTTCACCTGCATTTGCAGTCGTGGGGCGCGTTCAAGTCGGCGCGCACCAAGATCGAGCGGGAGCACGAGGACGAAGCCAAGGCGATCGCGGAAAAGATGGTCAATGCGCTCGTGGCGCGCGCCCGGGAACAGGGCATCGAGTGCGACGGCCTGGTCGTCGTGGGAGACCACCCCTACGAGGAGATCATCAGGAGCGCCGAAGCGCGCAAGTGCGATCTCATCATGATGGCTTCGCACGGGCGCCGGGGCCTCGATGCCGTGCTGCTCGGCAGCGAAACGGTGAAGGTGCTCACGCACACGCAGATCCCGGTGCTGGTGGTGCGATAGCTGAAACTCGTGTAAAATCCGCGCCTTTCGCGATTCCCGGAGCTTCTCCATGTCACGCGTTTGCCAGGTCACCGGCAAGAAGCCGATGCTGGGGCACAACGTGTCCCACGCCAACAACAAGACGCGGCGGCGTTTCCTGCCGAACCTGCAGTACCGCCGCTTCTGGGTCGAGGCCGAGAACCGCTGGGTGAGCCTGCGCGTGTCCCAGGCGGGGCTGCGCACCATCGACCGCAAGGGTATCGAGACCGTGCTCGCGGAGATGCGCAAGCGCGGCGAGGAAATCTGAGGAGGCCGCCATGCGCGAGAAGATCAAGCTCGAGTCCACCGCCGGCACCGGGCACTTCTACACCACCACCAAGAACAAGCGCACCACGCCGGACAAGATGGAGTTCAAGAAGTACGACCCCGTGGCGCGCAAGCACGTTGTTTATAAGGAAACCAAGATCAAGTAACCGCCGTCATCCCCGCGTAGGCGGGGATCCAGAAGCAAAAAAGCCCGCCGGACGGCGGGCTTTTTCATTGCTGCGGCCGGGGGCTTACGCGTAGCAGCGCAGCCGCCGGCTGAATTCCTGCAGCGGGATGATGCCGCTCGCCTCCGCGCGCGCGCACCAGTCCTCGAGGTGGCGCACCAGCTGCTCCTTCGAGGCGTTGGAGCGCTGCCAGAGCGCGGCGAGCTCCTCGCGCATGGTGTAGACGGTGGCGAGCACTTTGCTCTGGCTCAGCGCATCGTTCACCTTGGCGCGGTCGTTCGCCGGCAGCACCTTGGCGTCCCAGTGCAGCATGCGCTTGATCGCGGCGACGTCCACCCGCACCGCGCGTCCCTTGAGGTCGCGGATCTCCTCGGCACAGGTCCGGCCCAGCGATTTTGCGTACTTGTGGAGCACTTCGTAGCGGTGGGTGATGACGGCCTGGACCGTGGCGAGATCGCAGCGCGTCTTGGCGGTGTCGAGCTTGAGTTCGGGCGCGACCTTCTTGACTTGTGCCAGCTTCAGTCGCGCCAGGGCCCGGATGTACTGCCAGCCGAGGTCGAATTCGTACCACCGGATCGAGAAGCGCGCCGAGGTCGGGTAGGCGTGGTGGTTGTTGTGCAGCTCCTCGCCACCGATCAGCATGCCCCAGGGCACGATGTTGGTGCTGGTGTCCTCGGGCTGGAAGGTGCGGTAGCCCCAGTAGTGACCGATGCCGTTGATGACCCCGGCGGCGAATAACGGTATCCACGCCATCTGCACGGCCCAGATCGTGATGCCGATGAATCCGAACAGGGCAAAGTTGACGAAGAAGAGGAGGGTGACGCCCAAGCTGTCGCGCCGGGTGTAGAGATTGCGCTCGAGCCAATCATCGGGGGTGCCGGCGCCGTAGCGCTCCAGCGTTTCCGGGTTGCGCGATTCGATGCGGTAGAGCTCGGCGCCTTCCCACAGCACCTTCTTGATGCCGTAGATCTGCGGGCTATGCGGATCGTCCGCGGACTCGACTTTTGCATGGTGCTTGCGGTGGATCGCGGCCCACTCCTTCGTGACCATGCCGGTGGTGAGCCACAGCCAGAAGCGGAAGAAATGGCTGACGACGGGGTGCAGGTCGAGCGCCCGGTGGGCCTGGCAGCGGTGCAGATAGATCGTGACCGCCGCGATGGTCACGTGGGTGACCGCGAGCGCGTAGGCGACGTATCCCCACCACGGCAGATCAAAAACCCCTGAAAACATGCGTCTCCTCTGGGCGGTGCCACCGCCTCGTTATCATGCTCGCGGGGAGTCTACAGAAGTTCCCGTTCCCGGCAAAGCAAAAATGAACACCGGCGTGCAGGGCTGCACGGCAGTACCCTGATTTCCCGTGTGTATTCTGAAAGCTACGGACGTCAAAGCCTACTTACGACCGGCATCCAGGGGTTTGGTTCCGGAATTTCGCTGCAATGCAGCAGCGAAGAACCCGTCGGTGCCGTGAAGGTGCGGCAGCAGCCGCAAGTACTCGCCCGTCTGGAGGGAGATTCCCTGCTGGCCCAGCAGGTCCCGGCAGCGCAGCAACGTGAAGTCTGCGCGCTCGGCCAGGAACGCGGCAACGATGTCCTCGTTTTCCTCGGCAAGCAGGCTGCAGGTTGCGTATACCAGACGCCCGCCGGGCTTCACCAGCCCCGCGGCGGCGCGCAGGATTGCGCCCTGCTTGCGCGTGAGCTCCTCCACCGACTGCGGCGACTGGCGCCACTTGAGATCCGGATTGCGGCGCAATGTGCCGAGACCGCTGCAGGGCGCGTCCACCAGCACCCGGTCGATCTTCCCGGCCAGGCGCTTCACCCGGATGTCGTTCTCGTTGCGGATGGGCTGCGCAGTGATATTGGACAGTCCCGAGCGCTTCAACCTGGGCTTCAAGCGGGCGAGGCGAGCCGCCGACACGTCGAAGGCGTAGATGCGGCCGTGGGAGCGCATGAGCGCCCCGAGCAGCAGGCTCTTGCCGCCGGAGCCGGCGCAGAAATCCACGACGAGATCATGGCGCGTCGGAGCCAGGAGATATCCGAGGAGCTGGCTGCCCTCGTCCTGCACCTCGACGGCGCCGGAGAGGAACAGCGGGTGGCGGTTGATCGCAGGCCGCCCCCGGGCGCGCAGTCCGACCGGCGAATAGGGCGTCAGCTCGCACGCGACGGCATCGATCCCGAGTGCCCGCTGCACCGCGTCGCGATCGGTGAGCAGGGTATTGACGCGGAGATCGAGCGGCGCGGGCTCGTTCAGCCCCTGGGCGAGCGCGAGGATCTCGGGCTCGGAGAATCGGGGGCTGAGCCGCTCGATCACCCAGTCCGGAAGCTCGGCCCGCAGCGCGAGCGCCAGGTCGTCCAGCGGCTGCGCCTTCACCCCCGCGAGCCACGACCGCTCTTCTTCCGTCGCGACGGCCGCAAGCTCCCGAACGCTGATTCCTCCCAGCCGCGCGAGATAACCGAGCAGCATGCGCCGCGGCGAGCCGCCCGGAACGAGGTGGTCCACGGTGCGCTTGCGCCGCAGCACGCCATAGACCGCCTCCGCGACGAACGCCCGGTCGCCGCTGCCGAGCTCGCGGCGGGTGCGGAAGAAGTCGTGCAGCACCGCATCCGCGGCGCGGTCGAACCTCAGCACGAGCCGCAGCGCGTCGGTCGCCGCGTCCAGCTGGGTGCGGGTACTGGCCACAATTGAGAAAGGATCTATTCGTCGCTGACGCGGATTTCGTTCACCATCTGCTCGCCGGAGAAACGGCCTCTGCGGTCGTAGTGGCGAATCCGCACTGGAAGGTAGCGGTAGTCGGCTGCGAGCCAGATCTCGATGCTTCCGTCGCCCGGCTGCGGCATCTGCCGCACCGGCAGTGTCCGCAGCGTTCCGAGCGGGGTCTCGATGCGCTGCTCCGCGGACACCTCGAGGTCGTAGTTCTCGAAGCGCGAGCCGCTGGCGATCGGCACCCGGTAGCGTCCGGGGTCCGGCGGCGCGAGCACGAGCTGGAAGATGAAGCTGACCAGATCCTGGGCGTCCGCGGGCAGCGGCGCGCTCTTCGAATTGTGCGCGTATCCGTAGCTCAGGCTCCCGGCGCTCCAATCGAATCGCGCCCGTGACACGTCGGTCCGGCCGCGACGGGTGCGGCTCGCCTCGAACAGCTCGGGCTGCATGCCGTGCTGCGTGATCCTGCCGCGGCTGACGTAGCGCAGGCGCTGCGGCCAGAGCAGCTCCACGATTCCCGTCGACTCCGCGGCGCTCGTGAGGACGTAGGTGTCGGCTTCCGCCTCCCACGTCTGCACGACCGTGCCGACCGGGTGCCGCTCCTCGCCGTAGTAGAGCGTGTAGGAGATCCGGCCCCGGCGCGGCAGGCCATGCACGGCCACCGCTTCGGCGCTCGCCGGTGCCGCGAGCGCGAGCTGCTGCGGCGGATCCGGCGCCGCCGGCTCTTCCCACGTGGCCGCCTCCAATTCCTCGTCGAGATAGGCATCCGGCAGCACGAGCGGACTCGGGGCCGCAACGGCGGGCGCGGCCGGAACCGGAACGGCTGCCCGTCGCCGCGCCACCCGGGCCTTCGGCTTGGGTGGGGCCGGCTTGAGCTCCGGCAGCGGTGCAAGCCGCGCCTGGAGCAGCCGCGGCTCGCCCGGCTCGGGCGGCAGAGGCAGCCATTCGCCCGACATCACCACGGCGTGGATCGCTGCCGACAGAAGGGCGGCGACGGCGAGACGGGCGCGCGTGGTCACGGCTTGATTTCCAGCCTGGTGAGTACCTGCTCGTAGCGCGAGCCGTCGTCGTCCAGGATCAGCATCTTCACCGGCAGGTAGCGGAGCTGGGGGGCGAGCCAGATCTCGACGCCGCTCTCCTCCGGCGGGTGCTGCCTGACGAGATGCACGGTGATCATGCGCCCGAGCGGCGTGTCGAGCTCGACGCCGGTGCGCACGCTGTAGCGGTGCTGCTCGATCCGGCGGCCGGTGGTGCGCGACAGGTTGAGCTCCCGCGTACCGTCGGGCTCGAGGAACATGAACTGGTACATGATCGAGAGCTGGTCCTGGGTTCCGGGCGGCAGCGGCAGGACCTCGTTGCGGCCGCTGCGCGCGACTTTCAGCTGCGCGCCTTCCCAGTCGAACTCCGCGCGCACCTGCCGCGGATCCTCGTCGCCGCGCCTGCCTTCGAAATTGAGGGGCGTCAGCCCCGAGCCGGTCAACCGCCCGCTGCTCGTCACCCGCAGGGGATGCGGCGCCAGCAGCACCAGCACGCCGACCGCGTGGCTCTCGCTCACGATCCGGTAGCGGCCGTCGGCCGCCTCGAAGGACTCGTGCATCACCGCCACGTGCCCGCCGTTGCGCAGGACGTTGTAGCTTGCCGAGACGGACTGCGGCGCCGCGGGCGTGGCCGCCTCGCCGGCCGATGCCGCGAGCAGCAGGGCTGCCGCGCATCCCGTCCGGATTCTCATCACGGCAGCCTCAGCGCGGCTCGAGCGGCGGCGCGGTCAGGGCGCCATCCGCCGGGCGCGCGGCGTCGACGGCGACCGCGCCGTCGCGGCCGGTCTTGAGCCGCCCCTCGCAGAACCAGCGTATCGCCTGCGGATAGATGCGATGCTCCTGCGCGAGCACGCGCGCGGCGAGCCGCTCCTCGGTGTCGCCGGACTCCACCGGCACCGCCGCCTGCACGATGATCGGCCCGCTGTCGAGCGCGTGCGTGACGAAGTGCACCGTGCAGCCGTGGATGCGCACGCCGGCCTGCAGCGCGCGCCGGTGCGTGTCGAGCCCCGGGAACGCGGGCAGGAGCGAGGGGTGGATGTTCATGATCCGGCCCTCGTAGCGCTCGACGAAGGGGGGCGTGAGGATGCGCGTGAATCCCGCCAGCGCGATGAGATCCGGCCGGTGGCGCTCGATCTCTGCGGCGAGCGCCGCCTCGAACGCGGGGCGATCGGCAAACGCGCGGTGGTCGATCACGGCGGTCGCGATGCCGCGCTTCCCCGCGACCGCGAGGCCGCGCGCCCGAGGGTTGTTGCTGATCACCGCCGCCACGCGCGCCGGCAGCCGAGCATCGAGCACGGCCTCCATGTTGCTGCCGCGCCCGGAAATCAGGATGACGAGGGTCTTCTCCGCCATGTGTCGTCAGACAATGACGACCTGCGCCGCGTTCGTGCGCCGCCGCTCGATGCGGCCGATGCGCCAGGCGGTCTCGCCCGCGCCCGCGAGGGTCTTCAACGCCCGGGCGGCGTCGCCGGGCGCGACGACCGCCACCATGCCGATGCCGCAGTTGAACACCCGGTAGAGCTCCGCGTCGGTAATGTTGCCTTGCTCCTGCAGCCAGCGGAACAGCGGCGGCATGCGCCACGCCGCGCGCTCGATGCGCGCCGCCAGCCTTGCGGGCAGCACGCGCGGCACGTTCTCGATGAGGCCGCCGCCGGTGACATGGGCGAGGCCCTTGACGGCGACGCGCTTCAGCAGCTTCAGGACCGGCTTCACGTAGATCCGGGTGGGCTCGAGCATGAGGTCGCTCAACGCGCGACCGTGGAAATCCGCCGATAGATCCACGCCCGTCGTCGCGACGATCTTCCGGATCAGCGAGTAGCCGTTGGAGTGCGCGCCGCTCGAGGCGATGCCCAGCACGATGTCGCCCTCGGCGATCCTCGATCCGTCGATGATGCGCCGCTTCTCGACGACACCCACCGCAAATCCCGCGAGATCGTATTCGCCGTCAGCGTAGAGGCCGGGCATCTCCGCGGTCTCGCCGCCGATCAGCGCGCAGCCCGCCTGCGCGCAGCCCGCGGCGATGCCCTTGACGACCTGCGTCGCGGTCGCGACCTCCAGCCGGCCGCACGCGTAGTAGTCGAGGAAGAACAGCGGCTCGGCGCCGTGCGTGAGGATGTCGTTGACGCTCATCGCCACGAGGTCGATGCCGACGGTGGCATGGCGGTTCAACTCGAATGCGAGCTTCAGCTTCGTGCCCACCCCGTCGGTGCCGGCGACCAGCACCGGCTCGCGGTAGCGGCCGCGCGCGAGCTCGAACAGCGCGCCGAAGCCGCCGATGCCGGCGAGCACGCCCTTGCGCAGGGTCTTCCTCGCGAACGGCTTGATGCTCTCGACCAGGCGGTCCCCGGCGTCGATGTCCACGCCGGCGTCGCGGTAGGTCAGCGGGGCAGCGGGCTTGGCCAAGCGGCGGTCTCGAGCGGGAATGCGATGCCGGAAGGAAGCGGGTTTTGGGCTAAGATAGGCGCCTCGAATTTTACATGAAACAGCTCACACTCGATCTCGCCGGCCAGCCGCGGCCCACGCTCGACAACTTCATCACCGGGGCGAACGGCGAGCTGCTCGAGAATCTCAAGCGGCTTGCGGCGCGGGGCGCGCGCGAGCAGTGCTTCTATCTTTGGGGGCGGCCCGGCAGCGGCCGCAGCCACCTCCTCAAGGCAACGGTGGCGGCGCTGCAGCAGGCGGGGGCGTCCGCGAGCTACATCGAGTGCGCTGGGGGCAAGCGGCCGGAGATCGGACTCGAGCGCATGGATTGCGTCGCGCTCGACGATGTCGACCGGCTCGACGCCGCGGGGCAGGCCGCGGCGTTCGATCTCTTCAACGCGCTGCGCGAGCACGGCGGTGCGCTGCTCGCAAGCGCCGCGGCTCCGCCGGTGCAATTGACGTTGCGCGAGGACCTCGCGACCCGGCTCGCGTGGGGCCTCGCCTTCCAGGTGCACGCTCTCACCGACGAAGCCAAGGCGCAGGCGCTCGCCGAGCATGCCGCGAGCCGCGGCTTCCGGCTGGCGCCCGAGGTCTCCGATTTCCTGCTGACGCGCGCGCGGCGCGACCTGCCCACGCTGCTGGCGACGCTCGAGGCGCTCGACCGCTACTCGCTCGAGACCCGGCGCCCGGTCACCGTGCCGCTCGCGCGCGAGCTCCTGCTGTCGGCGGAGCGCCGGGGATCGGGGCCCGAGGCCCGGGACGCGGGAGTGCCGGGTTGAGCGCGCGGCTCGTCCTCTTCGACCTCGACAACACACTACTCGCGGGCGACAGCGATTTCGAGTGGGCGCAGTTCCTGATCGAGCAGGGCGTGCTCGACCGCGAGGTGTACGAAGCCCGCAACGAGAAGTTTTTCGAGGAGTACCAAGCCGGCACCCTCGACATCCACGCGTTCCTGGATTTCCAGCTGAAGCCGCTGTCACGCCACTCCCGGGCGCAGCTCGCGGCGTGGCATCGCGAGTACATGGAGCGCAAGATCCGTCCGATGATCCGCGCAACGGCGCGGGCCCTGGTCGAGCGCCACCGCGGCGATGAGCGCGTCGTGATCACGGCTACCAACCGCTTCGTCACCGCGCCGATCGCGCGCGAGTTCGGCATCGCGGAGCTGATCGCGACCGAGCCCGAGGAGCGCGACGGGGAATTCACGGGCAAGGTCAGCGGCACGCCGTGCTTCCGCGAGGGCAAGGTGATACAGCTCGAGGCCTGGCTCGAGCGGCGGGGCCGCGCGCTCGCCGAGTACTCCGAATCGTGGTTCTACAGCGACTCCCACAACGACCTGCCGCTGCTCGAGCGCGTGAGCCACCCCGTTGCGGTGGACCCGGACGCGACGCTGCGCGCGCGCGCCGAGCGCGCCGGCTGGCGCATCATCAGCCTCGAGCGATGATCAGGCGCTTCCTGGGCAAGGTTTTCTCCGGGCAGCTGTTCGGGCCCGCGCAGCCCAAGATCATCCCGCATGCCGCGCACGGCGTCCGCCGCGACGCCATCAGCAGCTGCGCGCTGCGCACGACCCAGACGCTGCAGCGCCACAACTTCACCGCCTTTGTCGTCGGCGGCGCGGTGCGCGACCTGCTGCTCGGGCGCCGGCCCAAGGATTTCGACATCGCGACGAACGCCACGCCCGAGGAAGTGCGGGGACTTTTCCGGCGCTCCCGCGTGATCGGGCGGCGCTTCCGCCTGGTGCACGTGCTGTGCGGCCCGGAGATGGTGGAGGTTTCCACGTTCCGCGGCTCGAACCCGGTGGAGGAGGCGGAGGAGCGCGTCTCGGACGAGCACGGGCGGATCCTGCGCGACAACGTGTTCGGCACGCAGGTGCAGGATGCGACGCGCCGCGATTTCACGATCAACGCGCTGTTCTACGACCCGTCCTCGCAGGAGATCTGGGACTATCACGGCGGCGTGCCCGATCTCAGGAAGCGGCGGCTGCGCATGATCGGCGACCCGGAGAAGCGCTATCGCGAGGACCCCATCCGCATGCTGCGCGCGGTGCGCCTCGCCGCAAGCCGCGGGCTCGAGATCGATGCCGCGACGCGCCGGCCGATCCGCCGGCTCGCGGGACTCCTCGCGCACGTGCCGCCCTCGCGGCTGCTCGACGAGATGCTGAAGCTGCTGCTCTCCGGCCATGCGGCCGAGGGCGTCGCGCAGCTGCGCAAGGAAGGGCTTCATCACGGGGTGCTGCCGCTGCTCGATGCGGCGATGGGCCGGGCGGCGGGAGAGCGCTTCGTCGTCGCCGCGCTCACGAGCACCGACGAGCGCGTGCGGGAGGGAAAGCCCATCTCGCCAGGCTTCCTCTTCGCGGCGCTGCTGTGGCCCGAGGTGCAGGCCGAGTGGAAGGTGCTGGAGGAGAAGGGCGCTCCGCCGATCCCGGCCCTCTACCAGGCGATGGACCATGTCATGCGCGCGCAGGCCGGAAAGCTTGCAATCCCGCATCGCCACGGTGCCGACATGCGGGAGATCTGGGCGCTGCAGCCGCGCTTCCACCAGCGCTCCGGCAAGCGCCCCTACCGGCTGCTCGAGCACCCGCGATTTCGCGCCGGCTATGATTTCCTGCGGCTGCGCTGCGAAAGCGGCGAGCTCGAGGCCGAGCTCGGGGACTGGTGGGAGCGCTTCCAGCGCGCGGGCGAGGCCGAGCGCGCCCAGATGCTGGTGGCCGAAGGCGAGCCGCGGAAGCGCCGCCGCCGGCGCCGCAGGCGCGGCCCGCGCGGCGCGCCGGATCAGGGCGGCCCGCCGCACATCGAGGGATAGACGTGAAAGCCGCACGCACGAAGCGCTCGGCACGGGCCGCGAGCAACGAGCGACGAGTCACTGCTTTCGTAGCCCTGGGCAGCAATCTCGACGACCCGCCGGCGCAGATCCGGCGCGCGCTGCGGGCACTCGCCGCGCTTCCCGGAACGCGGGTCGTGCGCCGCTCCTCGCTCTATCGCAATCCGCCTGCGGGCTACCTCGACCAGCCGGAATTCGTCAATGCAGTGGCACGGATCGAGACGCGGCTCGCGCCGCGCGAGCTGCTCGACCAGCTTCTCGCGATCGAGCAGCGCCAGGGGCGCGTGCGCGATCTGCCCGACGGCCCGCGCACGCTCGACCTCGATATCCTGCTCTACGGCGGGCGGAGCGTGCGCAGCCGCGGGCTCACCATCCCGCACCCGCGCATCCTCGAGCGCGCCTTCGTGCTCGTGCCGCTGGCCGAGATCGCGCCGGGCGCGATGGTGCCGGGAAGCGGGCGCATCGCGGATCTCGTGAAGAACGTGGACGCCTCTGGCATGATCAGGCTGCCGCGAACATGAGCGCGAAGCTTCCCGCCAGGTACCGCTACATCGTGGTCGAAGGCCCCGTCGGCGCGGGCAAGACGAGCCTCGCCCGCGTGATGGGCGAGCGCGCGGGCGGCATGGCTCTCCTCGAGGACCCGGACTCGAACCCCTTTCTCCCGGGTTTCTACCAGGACCGCGCGCGCTACGCGCTGCCGGCGCAGCTCTATTTCCTGTTCCAGCGCGCGGAGAAGGTGCGGACGCTGTCCCAGCCCGATCTCTTCGCCGGTCTCACGGTGGCCGACTTCATGATCGACAAGGATGCGCTCTTCGCGCGGCTCACCCTGAGCGACGACGAGTTTGCGCTCTACCGCCAGGTCTGGACCCAGTTGAAGCCCCAGGCGCCCGTTCCCGACCTCGTGATCTACCTCCAGGCCTCGCCCGAGACGCTGGTCGAGCGGGTGCGCCGGCGCGGCGTCGCCTACGAGCGCAGTATTCCGGACGAATACCTGGTGCGGCTCGCGGAGACCTACGCGCGCTTCTTTCACCAGTACGACGCGGCGCCGGTGCTGACCGTCAACTCCGAGCATCTGAATTTTGTTGATCAGCCCGCCGATTTTGATTTATTGTTGCAGCGCATTACCGCGATGCGCGGCCCGCGCGAGTTCTTCAGCATGGGGAATTGAACGGCGATGAGGAGTTGACATGCGGATCACGCTCACGACCTTGCAGAAGATGGCGGAGGAGGGCAACCGGATCGCGATGCTCACCTGCTACGATGCGAGCTTCGCCGCCGTGCTCGAGGCCGCGGGGGTGGATTCCCTTCTCATCGGCGACTCGCTCGGCAACGTGCTGCAGGGGCACGAGTCCACGCTCCCCGTGACGCTGCGCGACATGGTCTACCACACCCAGTGCACCGCGCGGGGCTCCAAGCGCGCCTTCATCGTCGGCGACATGCCCTTCGCGACGTTCCAGGTCTCGCCCCAGGATGCGTTTCACAACGCGGCCGAGCTCATGGCCGCCGGCGCGCACATGGTGAAGATCGAGGGCGGCCGGCCGATGCTCGATACCATCGAGTTTCTCACCGACCGCGGCATCCCGGTGTGCGGGCACCTGGGGCTGACCCCGCAGTCGGTGCACGCGCTCGGCGGCTACCGGGTGCAGGGGCGGGGCGAGGACGCGGGCCAGCAGCTGCTCAAGGAGGCGAAGCTGCTCGAGCAGGCCGGCGCCGGCATGATCGTGCTGGAGGCGATTCCCGCGGCGCTCGCCGGCCAGGTCACGGAGGCGCTCAGGATCCCGACCATCGGCATCGGCGCCGGCGTGGACTGCTCGGGGCAGGTGCTGGTGCTGCACGACATGCTCGATGTCTTTCCCGGCCGCAAGGCGAAGTTCGTCAAGAATTTCATGCGCACCACGGGCTCGATCCAGGGCGCGGTCGAGCTCTACGTCAAGGAAGTGAAAGCCCGCACCTTTCCCGGCCCCGAGCACTCCTTCTAGTGGACGTGATCCACTCCGCGGCCGACCTGCGGGCGCGCCTGCAGCGCGAGCCGAACAACGTGTTCGTGCCGACGATGGGCAACCTGCACGACGGGCACATCCAGTTGATCGATATCGCCAAGCCGCGCGCGGCGTGCACGGTGGTCAGCATCTTCGTCAACCGCCTGCAGTTCGGCCCGCGCGAGGACTTCGACCGCTATCCGCGCACGCTGGACGCCGACAGCGCGCGGCTGAGAGCCGCGGGCGTGGATGTCCTGTTCGTGCCGGAAGAGAAGGAGATCTATCCCGAGCGCCAGACTTTCGTGGTCGAGCCCTCGGACCTGCAATTCATCCTGGAGGGTGCGCATCGGCCGGGGCATTTCCGGGGCGTCGCGACGGTCGTGTTGAAGCTCTTCAACCTGGTGATGCCCCACTCGGCGATCTTCGGCAAGAAGGACTACCAGCAGTACCTCGTGCTGCGCGACATGGTGCGGCAGTTCGCGCTTCCGATCGAGATCATCCCGGCGGAGACGGTCCGGGCGGAGGACGGGCTCGCGCTCTCCTCGCGCAACGCCTATCTTTCCTCGGAGGAGCGCAAGGAAGCGCCCCGCCTCTACGCGGTGCTGAAGAACGCGCGGGCGGAGATCGAGAAGGGCGCGCGCGATTTTCAACGCATCGACCAGCAGGCGATGGCGGAGCTCGCGCGCCACGGCTGGCAGCCGGACTACGTCGCCGTGCGCCGCCAGGCCGACCTGCGCCAGCCCTCGGAGCGGGATCGGAAGCTGGTCGTGGTGGCCGCCGCGCGGCTCGGCCGCACGCGGTTGATCGACAACGTCGAGGTGACGCTGAGTCCGTGAAGGATCTGAGCACTCGCGGGCGGGTCGCCGTCGTGGTGGTGCTCTCCGCGGTCCCCGCCCTGGCGCTGATGGTCTACGGGGCGCTCGAGCAGCGCTACGTGGCGGAGAGCCACGCGCGCGAGGAACTCCGGCGTTACGCCAGGCTGGTGGCCTCGCGCGTGGAGCAGGCCGTGGAGCGTGCGCAGCAGCTGCTGATCGCGTCCGCGGGGGCGGTCCCGGCGCTGCTGCGCGATCGGCAGGCCTGCCACGAGCACTTCCGCGACTTGATGCGCGCCGGGCAGGGACGCTATCAGTCGCTCGGCATGCATCTCGCGAGCGGCGACCTCCATTGCGATGCGCGGGCGTGGGACGACGGCGTCAGCGTGAGCGACCGCCCCTATTTCCGGGAGGCG
>DATBMB010000228.1:0-4752 GCA_036555035.1 Burkholderiales bacterium
GAGAAGGAATTCGCCCCGCGGCAGCAGGCGCTGCAGCAGCGCGAGGCGCAGATCAAGGAGCTCCAGGGCCAGCTCCAGCGCGAGGCGATGACCATGGCCGAGAGCGACCGCCGGGCGAAGGAGCAGGAGCTCGCGCGCGCCAACGTGGAGTTCCAGCGCATGCAGCGCGAATTCCGCGAGGACCTCACGATCCGGCGCAACCAGGAGATCCAGGGGCTGATGGAGCGGGCGAACCGCGTGATCCGGAAGATCGCCGAAGCCGACAAGCTCGACCTCATCATCCAGGATGCGGTGTACCGGAATCCGCGCATCGACATCACGGACCGGGTGCTCAAGGCCCTTGCCGAGGGCAAATAGGCGACGAAAATCCGCGCGGCACCCTGGCCCGCGGCATCCCGCGCCTGCGCCCATGAAAGAGAGCCGTAGAGTCCCTGACATGATGAAACGCGCGATGCGCTGTCACGATTTTGGCTCAGGGCGCGAAGCAAGGCCCGCCGCTTAGACCGACTAAGCAAGGGACTTGCGACAAAGCCATGGGCCAAAACTCGTGCCAGCCCCTGTGATACCGTTGGATATTCAGATGCCTGCGCCGGGGTTGCGGCCAAAATCGGCGACGCGCCGGAGCGTGGAGCAGGGGCCCCGCTTGCGGGGATGCGACCGCGCAGGCGCGTGTGAGTCCCGCGCATCAGGGCGCTCTATTGTCCCGCTCCGGGGTCGCATCCAAGCACACGACGCTTGGAACCTGCTCCGCCCTGCGCGGGACACTTTGTCGCTCGGCTTGTCAATATCGGCATATTGACTTCACCTCGCTTCGCGTCATCACCAATTTTGGCTCGCAACGCACGCGCGTTTCATCATGTCAGGGACTCTTAGATCCTACAGCCTGCGCGAGATCGCCGGCCGCTTCGGCGGCGAGATCGCCGGCGACCCCGAGTTCCAGGTGCGCCGGGTCGCGACGCTGGAGAACGCGGCCCCCGACAGCATCGCCTTCGTCTCCAGCGCGCGCTACCTGCCGCAGCTCAAGTCGACGCGCGCGGGCGCGGTGATCCTGGGGGTGCCCGCCCGGGGCGCAACGCGGCTTCCCCGGATCGTGTGCGCAAACCCCTACGCCTATTTCGCGCAGGTATCGACGCTGTTCAATCCGCCGCCTCCGGCGCGGCCGGGCGTGCATCGGACGGCCGTCGTGGACGGCGCGGCGCGGGTCGCTCCCGATGCGGAGATCGGCGCGCGCGCCGTGATCGAGGGCGGCGCGGACATCGCCGCGGGTTGCGTCATCGGGGCCGGCTGCTATGTGGGGGAAGGCGTCGCGATCGGCGCCGGCACGCGGCTGTATCCCAACGTCACCGTGTATCATGGCTGCGTGATCGGCAGCCGCGTCATACTCCATGCGGGCGCGGTGATCGGCGCCGACGGCTTCGGCAACGCGTGGGAGCAGGGGCGCTGGATCAAGGTGCCGCAGATCGGGCGCGTCGTGATCGGCGACGACGTGGAGATCGGCGCCAACACCACGGTGGACCGCGGGGCGCTCGACGACACCGTGA
Organism: Burkholderiales bacterium; assembly: GCA_036555035.1. Lineage (GTDB taxonomy): Bacteria > Pseudomonadota > Gammaproteobacteria > Burkholderiales > SG8-41 > SG8-41. The sequence goes on from DATBMB010000228.1 coordinate 1,542, forward strand.
TCGAGGACGGCGTGAGGCTCGACAACCAGATACAGGTCGCGCATAACGTGCGCATCGGGGCGCATACGGCGATCGCGGCCTGCACCGGGATTGCCGGCAGCGCGAAGATCGGGCGCAACTGCAGGATCGGCGGCGCCTCCGGCATCGCCGGCCACATCACCATCGCCGACGGGGTGGAGATCTCCACCTTCACCCTGATCACCAAGTCGATCGACCATCCCGGAACCTATACCGGGGCCTATGCCTTCGAGCCGCACAAGGACTGGTTGCGGAACGCCGCGCAGCTGCGCCACCTCGCGGAGCTCGCGCGGCGGGTGCGCACGCTTGAGAAGCGGGGAAAGCAGCCCAAGAGGAGCAAGCCGTGACCGGCATGGACATCAACAAGATCCTCGACTATCTCCCGCACCGCTACCCCATGCTGCTGGTCGACCGGGTGCTCTCCTGCGAGCCGGGCAAGCGCCTCTCCGCCATCAAGAACGTCACTATCAACGAGCCGTTCTTCCAGGGCCATTTCCCGCACCACCCGGTGATGCCGGGGGTGCTGATCATCGAGGCGATGGCGCAAGCCTGCGCGATCCTGACCTTCCACAGCGAGAGCCACCGCGCCGACGAGCGCCTGGTCTACTACTTCGTCGGCATCGACAACGCCCGTTTCAAGAAGCCGGTCATGCCCGGCGACCAGCTGCGCCTGGATGTGGTGCTGGAGCGCCAGGTTCGCGGCATCTGGAAATACACGGCGCAGGCGCTGGTCGCGGACGCGGTGGTGGCCGTCGCCGAGATGATGTGCACGGTGCGCTCGCTCCAGGAGGATGGAACGACGGTTCCGGCGCCGCATACGTGATCGTCCCGCCCGGCCCGTGAAGGCTCATCCCACAGCGATCGTCGACCCCCGCGCGCGCATCGCGCCGGACGTGGATATCGGCCCCTACGCCGTGGTGGGGCCGGACGTCGAGCTCGGCGCGGGCTGCTGGATCGGGCCGCACGCCGTGGTGACCGGTCATACCCGGATCGGGCGGGGAAACCGCATCTTCCAGTTCGCCTCGGTCGGCGAGGGCCCCCAGGACAAGAAATACCGGGGCGAGCCGACGCGCCTCGAGATCGGCGACGGCAACACAATTCGCGAGTTCTGCACCTTCAACTGCGGCACGGTGCAGGACGCCGGCGTGACGCGCGTCGGCGACGACAACTGGTTCATGGCCTACGTGCACCTCGCGCACGACTGCCAGGTCGGCAGCCACACGGTGTTCGCCAACGGCGCGACGCTGGGCGGCCATGTTCACGTCGGCGACTACGCGATCCTCGGCGGCTTCACCGCCGTGCACCAGTTCTGCCGCATCGGGATGCACAGCATCACCGGCGGCGGCACGATCGTGCGGCACGACGTGCCACCCTACATGACGGTCTCCGGCAACCCGGCGAAGGCCTACGGGCTGAACGCGGAGGGGCTCAAGCGCCGCGGCTTTTCCGCCGACATCATCACCCGCTTGAGCCGGGCCTACAAGACCGTCTACCGCTCCGGCCTCACGCTGGAGCAGGCGAAGCAGCGGCTCGCGCGGCAGGCGGCGGAGTGTCCGGAGATCCGGGTCACGCTGGACTTCCTGGCCGGTTCCGAGCGCGGCATCGTCCGCTAGGAGCTCGCCGGACTTGGATCGCACAGACTCCTCGAGCGCGGCGGAGCCGCTGACCATCGGCATGGTCGCCGGGGAGCCCTCCGGCGATGCGCTGGGGCTGCATCTCATCCAGGCGCTGCAGAGGCACCTGCCGCACGCCCGGTTCATCGGCATCGGCGGGCCCAGGATGCAGAGCGCCGGCTTTCAGGCGATGTTCCCGATGGAAAAGCTCGCCGTGATGGGCATCGTGGAGGTGCTGCGCCATCTCCCCGAGTTGACCGGCATCCGGCGCCGCCTCGCGGCGCATTTCCTGCGTGAGCGGCCGCGGCTCTTCATCGGCATCGACGCGCCCGAGTTCAATCTCGGCCTCGAGCTGAAGCTGAAGTCCGCCGGCGTGCCGACCGTGCACTACGTCAGTCCCACGATCTGGGCGTGGCGCGCCGGGCGGATCAACACGATCCGGCGCGCGGTGTCGAAGATGCTCGTGCTCTTCCCGTTCGAGGCCGCTCTCTACGAGCGCGCGCAGGTGCCGGTCGCCTACGTCGGGCATCCGCTCGCGGACCAGCTCGGCAATTTTCCCGGCCCCGCCGCCGTGCGCGAGCAATTGCGCCTGTCCGCGACCGCGAAGATCGTGGCGCTGCTTCCGGGCAGCCGGGTGAGCGAGGTGACGCGGCTGGCGGATCTGTTCGTGGCGACCGCCGAGAAAATCGCCGAGGCCGTGCCGGGCGTGCAGTTCCTGGTTCCGTTCGCCAGCCGGGAGACGCGCGAGATCTTCGAGACCGCGCTCTATCGCCGCGCGGCGGGAGAGCTCAACATGAGCATCCTGTTCGGGCACGCGCACGAGGCGATGGCGGCGGCCGACGTCGTGCTGGTGGCCTCGGGCACGGCGACCCTGGAAGCGGCGCTGCTCAAGCGACCGATGGTCATCACCTACAAGGCGGCACCCTTCTCCGTCTTCGTTCACAGCCGCCTCACGTATCTCCCCTATGTCGGCTTGCCCAATGTTCTCGCGGGCGAGTTCATCGTTCCGGAGATCCTGCAGGAGGAGGCGACACCCGAGAACCTCGCCCAGGCGCTTACCAACTTGCTGTTCGACGCCGTGACGCGGCGGCGGGTGGAGGCGCGCCTGGGGGGCTTGCTGGCAGAACTGCGGCGGGACGCATCCAGCACCGCCGCCGCGGCGATCCTGCCCCTCCTCGAAGGCGCCTCGACATGACGGGGCGCGGCGCCCTGATTTGTGGCGTGGACGAGGCCGGACGCGGGCCGCTGGCCGGGCCGGTGGTCGCCGCCGCGGTGATCCTCGATCCGGCGCGCCCGATCGCGGGACTGGCGGACTCCAAGACGCTGAGCCCGGGCCGGCGCGAAGCACTGGCGGCGGAGATCCGGTCCCGCGCCCTGGCCTGGCGGGTGGCGAGCGCCAGCGTGGAGGAGATCGACGCCCTCAACATCCTGCAGGCGAGCCTGCTCGCGATGCGCCGCGCCGTGGAGACGCTCGCCGTCCGGCCGACGGAAGTTCTGGTGGACGGCGTGCACTGCCCGCGGGTGGCCGTACCCGTGCGTGCCGTCGTGCGCGGCGACGCCACGATAGCCGGCATCGCGGC
>DATBMB010000122.1:0-51417 GCA_036555035.1 Burkholderiales bacterium
GGTGGCCCGACGGCGGCAATCGACGACAAGACGATCACTATCTCCGGTCAGGTCGGAGTCAACACCGAACAATCCGTCAGCGGGTGCGCCATTCCGAGCAGTGGTGTGGTGGGCATAGGCACGATCGCCTCCGCGTCGGCCGGTGGCGGCAATACCCAGGTCAACGTCCCGAACGTCAACCTGAGCGGGCGCAACGCCGTCGTCGTATTCGTCGGCTTCTTTAACGATGACGACGAGGAGGTCCAGTCGGTGATCATCGATCCGGGCGGTCCCAATCAGACCAACCTGGGCCCGGCTCTGGCAACCCGTAGCCGCTCCGATAATGCCCGCATTGAAGTTTTCGGCATGGTCAATCCGCCGCAGGGCACCTTTACGGTCCGGGTGACTTTTGACAGCACGATCGATTCGGGCACCGGCAGCAACGTTGTCGTCTACCCGTTATCCGGGGTCGATGTGAGCGCCCCGTTTGGCACGCCCGGCACCGGTGCCAACGATTCCGCGTCTGGGAGCGTCACTGTGCCGACCGCAGCGGGTCAACTCGTCCTTGCAGGCTTGGCCGGTCGGGCTATCGGCGCCAGCACGGTCGCCTCTCCGGCGGTCGAGGATGCGGACATACAGGGCGGGACCACAACCGTTCATCATCTGGCTACGGCCCAGCGCAGCGGCGCGGGTTCGAGCGTCAACTTTTCCTGGAGCCACTCGAGCGAAAGCTGGGCCGCGGCCGGCATCTCGGTCAAGCCCACGCCGCTGCCGACGAGCATTATCCTGCCTTCTTGGACGCCGCAATCGAACGAGCTACTGCTGGTCGGCATCTCGATGCGCGATGAGACCATCTCCCACTCGATATCAGGCAACGGCCTGACCTGGACGCTCATCGCCGACCGCGACAACGATCGCGGCGAGATGGGGGTTGCCTTGTACCGGGCATCCGGGGCGTCGCCGTCGGCCGGCCCGATCACGATCAACCTGCCGGGGAACTCCCTGCCGGCGTACGCCGTTGCGGCGCGATTCTCGAACGTCGATACCGCCGTCAGCCAGGGCGTTGAAGCGTTCGCCACCGCGTCGGGCCCGTCGGGCTCGGACAACAGGCACATGAAAGTCACGGTGAACACGCTGACGGCAAACGCCATGGCGCTCGCGTGGGGCGGACAGCAGGGTTCGGCGACGCTGAGCTTGCCTGGAGGGGAAACGGTCGTCAGCCAGTCGAGCGCCGATTGCGGCTCGAGCCCGGACCAGGTGCGCGGCCACATGTGGCGGGAAAATGTTCCCACCCCGGCGGCGACAACGTTGGGGCAGGACAACAGCCTGAGCGTGGCTCGACCGTGGGCCGCGATCGGGGTCTCGGTCAAGCCCCTGATCCCCAATCCGCCCCAGCCGCAGGGACGCTTCAACGTCTTCGAGCCGACTACACCTGCCGGGGCGCTTACGGGCGTGATCCGCACCAAGATCGCGGGCGCCTTGATAAGCCTTGACATGATCGCGCTCAACTCGACGCGCACCGCGGTCGACACCGCCTTCACCGGCACGGTGCGCGTGGAGGTGCTCGACTCGAGCAATAACAGTGGCGGCTTCGACGGCAACGGCTGCCGGTCGAGCTGGACGGTGCTCGGTTCGGGCGATGTGACCTTTGTCAGCGGCGACAACGGACGCAAGACAGTCAGCGGTCTCAACTACCCGAATTCGTATCGCGACGTGCGGGTGCGTGTCTCCTACCCCACCTCCTCGCCCACCCGGATCGGGTGCTCGAACGACAATTTCGCGATCCGGCCCGCGGCGCTCGGCAATTTCGCCCTGAGCGACAGCAACTTCTGGGAGACTGCGGGGACCACCCGCGCGCTCACGAGCACCTCCTTCGGCTCGGTCGTCCACAAGGCCGGCAGGCCGATTAGCGTGCGCGCAACGGCGCTCAATGCGACCGGCACGGCGGCGACGACCAACTACACCGGCTCGCCGACCACGTGGCTTTCCGCCTGCGCGGGCGCCGCCTGCACCTCGAGCTTCGGCACGCTGACGCTCGCCACGACGTTTGCAGCGGGGCAGCTTTCGAGTGATGTCGCGTCCTACAGCGATGTCGGCTCATTTGCGCTGCAGCTGGTGGATTCGACCTACGCGAACGTGGATGTCAACGACACCATCGGCGATTGCGGCGCGAACGGCAGCTACGTGTGCACCGCGACCATCGACGTCGGCCGATTTGTGCCCAATCACTTCTCGGTCTCGCTCAATACTCCGACATTCGTCTCTGCCTGCGGCTCCTTCACCTATGTCGGGCAGAAATTCAACTACTCGACCCAACCGCAGATCACGCTGACGGCGCGCAATTTCGCCGGCGGCACGACCACCCGCTACGCAGGCAACTGGTGGCGCATCACGAGCGCCAGCCTGACCGGCAAAGCCTATTCGACGGCGAGCGGCGCGCTCGATACCAGCGGCGCCCCTGTCACCGATCCCGTCATCAACGCCGCGGGCGCGGGCACCGGCTCGCTCACCTTCAGCTCGGGATCCGGGCTCTTCTTCCCGCGCACGACACCGGTCGCGCCGTTCGACGCGGAGATCAGCCTCGCGATCAACGTGATCGACGCCGACGGGGTCGCCTACGCGACCAATCCCGCGCGCTTCGGCCAGCCCACCGCCGGCAGCGGCATCGCTTTCGCATCCGGCAAGCCCATGCGCTTCGGCCGACTCGCCATCGGCAATGCGAACGGCTCGCAGCTCCTGCCGCTGCTGGTCCCGGTGGAAGCGCAATACTGGAGCGGGCCGCCGGCCAACGCCTTCATCACCAATACGCTGGACAGCTGCAGCTTGATCGCGCCGGCCAACTACGCGATGGGCAGCTACACCGGCAACCTGAGCGGCTCGCCGACCTGCGAGACCGCCATCAGCGGCGGCGGCTCGCTCAGCGCGGGGCGGGGAACCCTGGTGCTGGCGACGCCGGGCGCCGGCAACGACGGCAGCGTTACCCTCACGGTCAACCTCGGGGCGTCCGCGGCCGGGAGCACCTGTACTACCCAGGGCGGTGCGCCGGTCTCCGCGACCACCGCCAATCTGCCGCATCTCCAGGGCAACTGGAGCGGCGGTGCCTTCGACGAGAACCCCACCGCCCGAGCCACATTCGGGGTCTTCAGAGGCTCCGAAGAAGTCATCTTCATCCGCGAGAACTATTAGCGAATCCCCGGTCGCGAATGACTCGCGCGTTGGGGCGGGCTTCGCCCTGATTATCTTGTGTTTTCCGCGGATTTAGACTATCTTTACCCGCGGGTACAACTACCAGGTATAGTGTCGACCTAGGGGGAGGCCACAATCGGCTGGGGTGGCGACAGCCGTTTGTGTGCCTGCCTACCGGTCATTGATCGGACTCTATCGGGCAGATTGCCGGGATGCGACAAGATCAGGACAGGTTAATACGCCACGCGGGGCATCTTCGGACTCGGGTAGCCGGGGGATGACGGTGCCGGGCACGCATCGAACCGCAACGCCGCTCCGCCCGACAAGAACAAGCAAGGCCCGCTTCACTCCACCGCCGGTCGTACGGGCATGGTGAAGCTGCCCTCACTCGGCGCCGTCAAGAGCCTGAAGCTTCCCGGCACTGCCCGGCGCGCATCCGGCCTCGCGTGCATCAACGTCTGGCCCGACCGCGTGGACGTGTCGCGCGTCGTGGTGGCCGGCAAGGGGCGCCCCGAGATCCAGGTGTGCGACTCCTATCGCAAGCTGGGCGGGGACACGGCGACGCTGAGCCGGCTGCGCCGGGAGTTGAAGCTCGATCAGTGCCGCTGCACCACGCTCCTGAAGAGCGGCGACTACCAGATGGTGCAGCTCGATGCGCCCGGCGTGCTCCCGAATGAATTGAAAGACGCGGTGCGCTGGCGCATCAAGGACATGATCGACTTCCCCGTGAACGATGCGACGGTGGACGCGATCCTCATCCCGGGCGCCGAGGGCAGCGCCGCGCAGGCGCTCGCGGTGGCCGCCCGCAACCAGGTCATCGCCGCGACCATCAAGCCGTTCAACGATGCCGACATTCCGCTCGAGATCATCGACGTTCCCGAGTTCGCGCAACGCAACATCGCCCGCTGCTTCGAGTCGGAGGGGCGCGGGGTGGCGGCGCTGTGCCTCGATGACCGCGGCGGGCTCCTGACCTTCACCTCCGGCGGCGAGCTCTACCAGCATCGCCGCATCGACGTGACCCTCTCGAGCCTGAGCAGTGCCGGCACGGAGCAGAAGGACGGCGCGGAGGTGCGGATGGAGCTCGAAGGCCCCTTCGAGCGGCTGGTGATGGAGCTCCAGCGCTCGCTCGATCACTTCGAGCGCCGGTTCCCGAACGTGACGCTGGCGAAGCTGGTGGTGACCCCGGTGCCCGGGAAGGACAACCTGCGCAGCTTTCTCGCCAACCGGCTCGAGCTCCCGGTGGAGATGCTCTATCTCTTCGAGGTGATGGATTTTCCCGACACCGCCGAGCTGCACGAGCCGGCACAGCAGGCGCGCTACCTGCACACGATCGGCGCCGCAATGAGGGTTGAGGCCGGATGAGCCAGAACATCAATCTCTTCAACCCCGCCTTCCGCAAGCAGCGGCAGCGGCTGACGCTGGCACTGGTGGTGGTATGCCTGGGCGTCACGCTCGCTACGATGTTCGGCTACCAGTACTACCTTCAGCAGCAGGTGAATGGCCTCACTGCCGAGCTGGCCGCAACGGACAAGCTGCTCCGTACCCAGAGCGAATTCGTGGACAAGCTGAAGGCCAAGTCCGTCCCGCACGTGACGGAAGCGCAGCTCGATACCGAAATCGTCCAGCTCGAAACCGAGCTCAAGATCGCGGAGGAGTCGATCGCCGCGCTGAAGGGCGGCGCGTTCGGCAGCCAGCGGGGATTTGCCGAATATCTGCGTGCCTTCTCGCGACAGGCGCTCGGCGGGCTGTGGCTCACCGGATTCAGCATCGGCGGCGGGGAGCTGGAGATTCGCGGCCGGGCGCTGAGTCCCGACCTGCTGCCGAGCTATATCCAGCGCCTGAACCGCGAAAAGGCGCTGGCCGGTCACCATATCGCGCGGCTGGAGATGGTCCGGCCCAAGCCGGAGCCCGTGGCGGAAAAGGACAAGAAGGCGGGTAAGGCCGAGCAGGCGCCGCGCTATCTCGAGTTCAGCCTGGCGTCGGAACCGGTCACCGCGCAGAAGACCCCATGAGAGAGCAATGGCAGAAGCTCGCGGAGCGATTCGGCGCACTCAAGCCGAGGGAGCGCGCGCTGGTGCTGGTGGGTGCCGTCGTGGGAGTCGCCCTGGTGTTCGACGCCCTGGTGTTTCAGCCGGCGGAGACGCGCAAGAAGGCGCTGGAACGGCAGATCGCGGAGGCGCGCCAGAAGCTCAAGGTCGCGGAAGCCCTGATGCAGACCAAGGAGCCGGTCGGCGATTCGCACGCGGTCAAGAAATCCTATCGCGACGCCCTGCGCGCGCGGTTGACCGAAGTCAATCAGAACATGGTCGGGGCGCAGCAGGGGATGGTGCCGCCCGAGCGCATGGCACGGTTGCTGGAGGACATGCTCGTCGGGACCCGCGGGCTGCAGCTCGTATCGCTGCGCGCCCTGCCGCCGAAGCCCTTCGAGCACCGGAGCGCGGCGCCCGCACCCCGGCCCGCGTCCAAGTCCGGCAAGCCCGCGCCCAAGGACGCCGGGCGCGTGATCTTCCAGCACGGATTCGAGCTCACGCTGCAAGGCACCTACCGCGAGCTGCACGACTACCTCGCGCGGCTCGAGAAGCTGCCCTGGCAGATGTTCTGGAACCGGATCAGCGTCCAGACCGAGCAGTACCCCCGGTTGCGGGTGACGATCACGGTGCAAACGCTGAGCCTGACCAAGGCGTGGCTGATCGTATGAACAGCGGACGCCATCCGTCATCCCTGACGCCGCTGGTCGTCCTCGTCGGCGCGCTGAGCGGTGCATCGGCGGGGGCGCAGATCCTTGTCGACCCGACCCGCCCGCCGACTCCGGTCGTGACGCAGTCGCCGGAGAGCGCCACCTCGGGCATTCAGCTGCAGTCGGTGATGATCTCCCCCACGCGGAGGTCGGCGATCATCAACGGGGTGACGGTGGAGCTCGGCGGAAAGTATGGCGACGCGGTGCTGATGCGGGTCGCGGAAGACCAGGTCTTGCTGAAGAGCGGCACTTCGCAGCAGGTGCTGAGGCTCCACCCGGCCGTGGAGAAGGTCGCCCCGAAGCCGATCGAGCCGGTTGCGCCGGCAGCGGAGAAAAGCGCTCAGCCCAAGGCGAAGGCGAAAGCGAAGCCCAAGGCGAAAGCGAAGGCCAAGCCGAAAGCAAAGAGCAAGGGATGATGACGCGAATACTGCTCATGCTTGCGATCGCGATGGCCGCCGCCGGGTGCGCCGACCATTGGGCGCAGCGGGACGCAACCCGCGAGAGCATCAACGCCGAAATGGACAGGGCGGTCGCGGAACGCGTCAAGCGGGCCATGCTGCCGCCGCTGGTGGTGGAGATGCCGAGGGATCTCGAGGCGAGGCCGCTCGAGCCGCGCTTCGACCTCAACGTCAGCAACGCGCCGGCGACCCAGGTGTTCATGGCGATCGTCTCCGGCACGCGCTACAGCATGATCGTCCACCCCGATGTGCGCGAGGCGATCTCGGTGAACCTCAAGGACGTGACCGTGCCCGAGGCGCTCGACACTCTGCGCGATCTCTACGGCTATGAATACCGGGTGCAGGGAAACCGCATCACGATCCTGCCGGTGACCCTGCAAACGCGGGTGTTCCAGGTCAACTACCTGCAGGCGATCCGCTCCGGGCGCACCGACGTGCGGGTCAGTTCCGGCTCCATCACCGACGCACCCACGGCGGGCGGGGCGGCGGCGGCGCCGACCGGAGGTGGAGCCCCGGGGCAGCGCCTGACGGAGAGCACGCGCATCACGACCACCTCCGACAGCAATTTCTGGGGCGACATCGTGAAGTCGATCCAGGCCATCGTCGGATCCGCCGGCGGGCGCAACGTCATCGTCAATACGCAATCCGGCGTGATCGTGGTGCAGGCACTGCCGGCGGAGCTGCGGTCCGTCGAGAACTTCCTGAAGACCATGCAGCTGATCGTCGAGCGGCAGGTGGTGCTCGAGGCCAAGATCATCGACGTCACGCTGCGCGAGGGCTTCGAGGCCGGCATCAACTGGGCGGCGTTCCGCGACGGCAGCACCCGGGCCGCCGGCGGGGTGGTGCGGCCGAACACGACCATCGGCCCGAACCCCCCGGGTGCGCCACTCGCGACGCCGACCGCGGTCCTGCCGGACGGGACGATCGATACCCAGTCCGCCTTCACCGCCACGCTGGGCGCCGCCGCGGCGTCACTGGCTACCGGGCTGACCGCACCCGGGGCCGTCTTCGGGCTTGCCCTGCAGACCGCCGACTTTGCGGCGCTGCTCACCTTCCTCGAGACGCAGGGCTCGGTCAACGTGCTCTCCAGCCCGCGCGTCGCGACGATCAACAATCAGAAGGCGGTCCTCAAGGTCGGTCAGGACGACTTCTTTGTGACCAACATCTCGACCACGTCGACCACCAGCGGCGCCGGCACCGTGACGACGCCGACCATCACCGTGCAGCCGTTCTTCTCCGGCATCGCGCTCGACGTGACGCCGCAGATCGACCACAACAACAGCATCATCCTGCACGTGCATCCGCAGGTGAGCCGGGTGATCGAGGCGCGCAAGACCGTGGATCTCGGCACCCTGGGCGCGTTCACGCTGCCGCTCGCATCCAGCAGCGTGAACGAGACCGACACCATCGTGCGCGTGCAGGACGGCAACATCGTGGCGATTGGCGGGCTCATGCGGCAGGAGACCCTGAGCGTCGACTCCCAGGTCCCCGGACTGGGCGATATTCCGGGCCTGGGCACGCTGTTCCAGCAGCGCAACCGCCGCGCCACCAAGAGCGAGATCGTGATCCTGCTGAAGCCGACGATCGTCCAAAGCGACCGCAACTGGCAGCAGGACCTCAACGAAACGCGCGAGCGGCTCCGGGGGCTGCAGCCCGGGGGCCGGCCCGCACCCAATCCCGCTCCCGCGCCTCAGCCGTCCCAATGACGGACGCGGGGGTTTGAACTTCGGGATTCCGGGTTTAGAATCACCGGAACCCGGGCCCTGGACCATGTATAAGACCCATTTCGGGCTCCGCGAAATGCCCTTCGGGCTCACGCCCGACACGAGCTTCGCGTATACCAGCCGGACCCACCAGGAGGCGCTCAACACGCTGCTGGTGGCGGTCAAGAACGGCGAGGGCTTCCTCAAGATCACGGGCGAGGTCGGCACCGGCAAGACGCTGCTGTGCCGCAGGTTTCTCGCGGCGATCGACCAGAATCACGTCGCGGCCTACATTCCCAATCCCTATCTCCAGCCGCGCACCCTGATGTTCGCGCTCGCGGCGGAGCTGCGCCTGGGCGTGCCGCGGGACGCCGACCAGCACCTCCTGCTGAAGGAGATCGCGCGCGGGCTGCTCAACTACGCGCGCCAGGGCAAGACCGTGGTGCTGTGCCTGGACGAGGCGCAGGCGATGCCGACCGAGACCATGGAAGCCCTGCGGCTCCTCACCAATCTCGAGACCGAGAAGCGCAAGCTCCTGCAGGTGGTCCTCTTCGGCCAGCCCGAGCTCGACCAGAAGCTCGAGGCCGAATCGGTGCGCCAGCTGAAGCAGCGCATCACGTTCCAGCACAACCTGACGCCGTTGCGGCTCGACGAGGTCGAGCAGTACCTGGCGCACCGGCTGCGCGTCGCGGGCTTCCGCGGCGAGCGCGCGTTCACCCGCGAGGCGGTGCGTCTCGTGCACCGCTACAGCGGCGGCGTGCCGCGGCTGATCAACATCATCGCGCACAAGGCGATGCTGCTCGCTTTCGGTGAGGGCGTGCAGGTAGTGCAGCCCGAGCACGTGAGCCAGGCGGTCGCGGACACGCCCGCCGCGCGGCAATTCCGGCCCTGGCGGTGGTTCGGCTTTGCGCTCCTGGTGCTGTCCGCCGGAAGCTTGAGCTGGCTGGTGCTCTCATGAGCGTCATCAACCAGGTCCTGCTCAATCTCGAGAAGCGGCGCGCCAGCCCGGCCGAGCGCGGCCTGCTGCCGGAGCACGTGCAGGTGCCGCCGGAGGGCGCGCGCGCGCCCTATTGGAAATGGATCGCGGCGGGCGCCGCGTTCGCCGTGGCGGCGCCGGCGGGCTGGGTGGCGCTCACCGCGACGGTCGCGGGGACGACGCGCCTGTCGGCGGAGCGCTCCGGCGCCGACCGGGTCATCGAGAAAGTGGTCTCGACGTCCGCCGGCACGAGCGAGGACACCTATTTGCAGGAACTGCGGTCGTTCCGCCTGAGCCTCGAGCTGTCCGCGCCCCCGGCCGAGCCCGCGCCACTTGGCAGCGCGCAGGACCGCACGCCGCCGATCAGCTCGGCGCGCGTGATCGGGCGCCTGGCCGGGGAAGCCGTTGCCGACGCGGCGCCGGCAGGAGCCGCCGCGCCGGCGCGGGGCGAGGCGGGCAGGAACGCCGCCGTGGCCCCGGCAAGACCCGCGGAGGAGGAGGCCGCCGGCATGCCCCAGATCCGCAAGGAAATGCGCGATCCCACGCCGCGCGAGCTTTCGGACGACGCGTACCGCAAGGCGGTTGTCTCGCTGAATCAGGGCCGGCGCGCCGAGGCCGAAGCCGGCTTTCATGAGGCTTTGAGCCTTGCTCCGGAGCATCACGCGGCGCGCCAGGGGCTGGTCGGGCTGCTGGTGCAGGGGAGACGGCTCGAGGAGGCCGAGCGCGTGCTGGAGGAGGGCGTCAAGCATGCCCCGGCACCGATCGGATTCAACACGACGCTCGCGCGCATACAGGCCGACCGCGGCGACAATGCGAGCGCGATCGCCACGCTGCAGAAGGGGCTCGAGATCGCCCAGGGCAGCGCCGAGTACGTCGCCTTCCTCGCCGCGCTGCTGCAGCGCCAGGGACGGCACGAGGAGGCCATTGCGCAGTTCCAGGCCGCGCTGCGGATCAGGCCCGCCACCGGGGTATGGTGGCTGGGGCTCGCCATGTCGCTGCAGTCGGCCAACCAGCCGGCCGCTGCGCAGAGCGCCTACCAGCGGGCTCGCGCTTCCGGCAACCTGCACCCCGAGCTGGCCGCCCTCGCCGAGCAGCGCCTGCAGCAGCTTCAGTAGGATCTATCTCAAGAACGCGGCCGTTCGCCCCCGACTGTTCATCCTGGGCGTAGCGCGTATGCTGCGGGCCGGGTCCTGTCAGAGCGGTCGTGATCTTCTCCGGATTTCCCAGCGCACCTGGTCAATTGATCAGGACATCTCTCCAGGACAGCCAGTACCAGTACCGGAAATCCGGAACCAGATCCCAACCGCCCTGCCACCCGGCCCGCGGGTGTGCCAAGGTGCGCGGGAAGCCTCGAAGCGGGCCCCGACCGTTCTGACAGGACCCGCGCTGTGCCGTATATCCCGGATGCATGCTTATGCTGCTCCGTGGGAATTCTTGAGACGGGTTCTAGTCAGAGCGTCCGCGCGACGACCCACCCGGAAACGCTGGCAGCGCCCGCGCGCCGCAGCACGCGCGCAATCTCCTCGAGCGTCGCTCCGGTGGTCAGCACGTCGTCCACCACGGCGATGCGCAGGCCGGAGAGATCGGCATCGCACACGAACGCGCGGCGGACGTTCCTCGCCCGCTCCTTCCACGGCAGCGCCGCCTGCGGGGGCGTGTCCACCACCTTGCGGGCGGCGTCGCGGTCAAGCGGGATGCCGGTACGCGCGGCGACGACGCGCGCGATCTCGAGCGCCTGGTTGAAGCCGCGCTCGGCGAGCCGCCCGCGCGCGAGCGGCATTGGCACGATCGCATCCGCGTCGCGCGGCACCGCCTGCGAGAGCGCTTCGCCCAGCGTGCGCGCGAGCGCGAGGCGCCCGCCATACTTCAGAGCGTGAATCAACGGCGCGACCGGGTAGCGATAGGCAAACGGCGCGTCCACACGGTCGAAGCGCGGCGGGCGGGCGACGCAGGCGCCGCATACCGCGCCGCTTGCCAGGGGCAGGGCGCACACCGCGCACCGGGCGCGCGGCAGCCACGGGAGGTCTGCCGTGCACGGCGCGCACAGGGTTCCGCCTCGTGTCCGCGCGCCGCAGAGCACGCAGTCCTGCGGCCACCCGGAGCGCACAAGATCGAGGCAGACGTTCAGGAAACCGCGCCTGGAATTTGACACGTCACCGGCCCGGGCCGAAGATTGTGGAGCCCCATGGACACTGCACCTTTTAACGACTCTCCCGCCAGTCCCGCTGACGGCGCGTCGGGCCCCCGGCGCTGGAGCGCGCGGGAAGTCGAGGACCTGTTCGATTCGCCCTTCAACGACCTTCTCAACCGCGCCCACGGCGTGCACCGCCGCCATTTCGATCCCAACGCGGTGCAGCTCTCCACCCTGCTGTCGGTGAAGACCGGCGGCTGCCCGGAGGACTGCGCCTACTGCCCGCAGGCGGCGCGCTACCACACCGGCGTCGCCGACGAGGACCTGCTGTCCCCCGAGCAGGTCGCCGCCGCCGCGCGGGTCGCGCGGGCGAACGGGGCGACCCGTTTCTGCATGGGCGCGGCGTGGCGCGGCCCCCGGCAGCGCGACCTCGAGCGCGTGATCGAGATGGTGAAGGCGGTGCGCGCCGAGGGCCTGGAGACCTGCGCGACGCTGGGGCTCCTCAAGGAGGGCCAGGCCGAGCAGCTCAAGGCCGCGGGCCTGGATTACTACAACCACAACATCGACACTGCCCCGGAGTTCTACGGCGAGATCATCACGACGCGCGCCCAGGACGATCGCCTGCGGACGCTCGCGCGCGTGCGCGGCGCGGGCATCCACGTCTGCTGCGGGGGGATCGTCGGGATGGGCGAGACGCGCCGCACGCGCGCGGCGCTGATTGCCCAGCTCGCGAGCCTGGACCCCTATCCGGAGTCGGTGCCGATCAACAGCCTGGTGCAGGTCGAGGGCACGCCCCTTCACGGCACGGCGCCGCTCGATCCGCTGGAGTTCGTGCGCACGATCGCCTGTGCGCGCATCACCATGCCGAAGGCGATGGTTCGACTTTCCGCCGGCCGCCAGGACATGTCGGAAGCGGTCCAGGCGCTCTGCTTCTTTGCCGGCGCGAACTCGATCTTCTACGGCGAGAAGCTGCTCACCACGGGCAATCCGGACGTCGTGCAGGACCGCGCGCTGTTCGCGAAGCTCGGGATCCATCCGCTTTAGTGAACGACTGCCCGCACCCGAGCAACGTCGAAGGGTCGACGGGCCGCCCCTTGCTCCAGCAGGCGCTCGCGGCGGAACTCGCCGAGCTCGATGCGGAGGGGCTGCGGCGGCAGCGGCGCATGCTCGAGTCGCCGCAGGGCGCGCGCGTCCGCGTGGACGGGCGCGAGTACGTCGCGTTCTGCAGCAACGATTACCTCGGGCTCGCGGCCCATCCTGAGCTGATCGAGGCGGCGCGCGAGGGCGCGACGCGCTACGGCGTCGGCGCGGGCGCCTCGCACCTGGTGCTCGGGCACTCGGCGGCGCACGCCGAGCTCGAGCGGCGGCTCGCGGCGTTCGTCGGGCTGCCGCGCGCGCTGCTGTTCTCGACCGGCTACCAGGCGAACCTGGGCGCCGTCACGGCACTCGTCGGGCGCGCGGACGCGGTGTTCGCCGACCGGCTGAACCATGCCTCCTTGAACGACGCCGCGCTGCTTTCGCGCGCGGAGTTCAGGCGCTATCCCCATCTCGACCTCGCGGCGCTCGAGCGGCTGCTCGCCGGCTCGCGTGCGCGCCGCAAGCTCATCGCGACCGACGCCGTGTTCAGCATGGACGGGGACATCGCCCCGGTACCGGATCTCATCTCGCTTGCGGAACGCCACGACGCCTGGCTGCTGCTCGACGACGCGCACGGCTTCGGCGTCCTGGGACCGCAGGGGCGGGGCGTGCTCGCGCGCTTCGACGCGCGCTCGCCGCGAGTGATCTATATGGCCACGCTGGGCAAGGCCGCGGGCGTGTTCGGCGCCTTCGTCGCGGGCGAGCCGGACGTGCTGGAGGCGCTCGTGCAGCGCGCCCGCGCCTACGTCTACACGACCGCCGCGCCGCCGCTGCTCGCGCACGCGCTCCTCGCGAGCCTCGATCTCATTCGCGCCGGAGACGGCCGGCGCGATCACCTGCGGGGACTCGCGCGCCTGCTGCGGGAGCGCCTGCGGCTCACGCGCTGGAAGCTGGCGCCCTCCGAGAGCGCCATCCAGCCGCTCATCATCGGCGGGAACGCCGAGGCCGTGGCGGTATCCGAGGCGCTGGCGCGCGAGGGACTGCTGGCGCCGGCCATCCGGCCGCCCACGGTCCCGCGCGGGACGGCGCGGCTGCGCATCTCGCTCTCGGCCGCGCACGGGGCCGGCGACATCGAGCGGCTCGCCGCGGCGTTGAACGCGCTGCAGTGAGAAAGGTGCGCGACGTCGTGCTGCTGCACGGCTGGGGGTCATCGGCCCGTGTCTGGGACGACCTCGCGGGCAGGCTCGCGCCGCGCCTGCGCGTGCACGTTCCCGATCTCCCCGGCTACGGCGCGGCCCCGGCCTGCGCGCCGTATGCGCTCGAGGCGATGGCGGACTCCATGGCGCGCCGCGCGCCGCGGCGCTGCCACGTGGTGGGGTGGTCGCTCGGAGGCGAGGTTGCCCTGACCTGGGCGTTGCGCGTTCCGCGGCAGGTGCAAAGCCTCGCCCTGATTGGCGCCACCCCCTGCTTTGCAAGCAGGCCCGGCTGGCCGTGCGCCACGACACCCGCGGTGCTGCTGGAATTCGGGAAACTGCTTGCCGCCGATCGCGCCGGCACCCTGGGGAGATTCATCGGGGTGCAGTCACGAGGCGACGCGCGCAAGCGGCGGGTTGCCGATGCGCTTCAGCAATCGAGCGCGGACGGCGCGGCCGACGGCGTCCTCGAGGCCGGGCTTCGGGTGCTGCTGAACGCCGATTTACGCCGCGACTTGCGCCGGGTGCGCCAGCCGGCGCTGGTATTGCACGGCGCGCGCGACCGCATCGTGCCGCCGGCAGCGGGCCGCCGGCTCGCCGCGGCGCTGCCCGACGCGCGCTTCCGGCTCCTGCAGTCCTGCGCACACGCGCCGTTCCTGTCGCAGCCGGCGCGGGTGGCGCGGGCGCTGCGGGAGTTCTTTGATGAGTGACGCGCTCGCGCTGGACAAGCGCATGGTGCGGCGCGCGTTCGAGCGCGCTGCCGCGAGCTACGACGCCGCGGCGGTGCTGCAGAACGAGGTGTGCCGGCGCATGCTTGCGCGCCTCGAGTACATAAGGATTGCGCCCGCGACCATACTCGACGCGGGCAGCGGAACCGGAAACGCCGTGCGCGGCCTGCTTGGGCGCTACCCGGGCGCGCGGCTGATCGCGCTCGATCTCGCGCTCGCCATGGCGCGCCGCGCGCGGGCCCGCCGTCCCTGGTGGCGCGCGTTGCTTGGGCGAAGCGGGGGGCGGCTCTCCGCAGTATGCGGCGACATCGAGCAGCTGCCGCTCGCTCCCGCAGGCGCCGGGCTGATCTGGTCGAACCTCGCCCTGCAGTGGAGCAACGAGCCGAAGCGGGCGTTCGCCGAGATGCACCGGGTGCTTCGGCCCGGCGGCCTGCTCATGTTCAGCACTTTCGGCCCGGACACGCTCAAGGAGCTGCGTGCGGCGTTCGGCGGCGTCGACCGGCACACCCACGTGCACCGCTTCATCGACATGCACGACCTGGGCGACGTGCTCATCGCCTGCGGCTTCGCGGACCCGGTCATGGACATGGAGATCGTCACGCTGACCTACGCCGACCTGCGCGAGCTGATGCGCGACCTGAAGGCGATCGGCGCGCACAACGTGACGCGCGGCCGCGCGGCTGCGCTCACCGGCAAGTCTTTGCTTGCGAAAGTCGCGCAGAACTACGAGGCGGCGCGCCGCGAGGGCAGGCTGCCCGCGACCTTCGAGGTGATTTACGGCCACGCCTGGAAGCCGCAACCTCGTTCCAGCCCGACCGGCCATCCGGTCATCGACATCAAGCCCCGCAGCGGAGCGTGACGTGACGAGTAACGAGAAACGGGGAACGAGGAACGGATACTTCGTGACTGGAACGGACACCGGCGTCGGCAAGACCCTCGTCGCGTGCAGCCTGCTCCGCGCGTTCGCCGCCCGGGGTTTGAAAGCCGTCGGCATGAAGCCGGTCGCAAGCGGCGCCGTGCCGCGCGGAAGCCGCCTCGTCCATGATGACGTCGAGAAGCTCACCGCGGCCGGCAACGTCGCCGCCCCGCACGAGCACGTCAATCCGTACTGCTTCGAGCCGCCCATCGCGCCGCATATCGCGGCCTCCGGAGCCGGAATGCGAATCGATCTGGATCGCATCCGGCGCAGTTTCGATGCGCTCGCTGCGCGCGCGGACGTCGTCATCGTGGAAGGCGTCGGCGGATTTCGCGTGCCGCTCGGCCCGGGCGTCGACACCGCGCAGCTCGCGGCACGACTCGCATTGCCCCTGGTGCTGGTCGTGGGCCTGCGGCTCGGATGCCTCAATCACGCGTTGTTGACCGTAGAGGCCATCGCCGGCCGCGGCCTCGAGCTCGCCGGCTGGGTGGCCAACCACGTCGATCCCCGGATGGCGGCGGCGGAGGAGAACGTGCGCGCGCTCGCAACGCTCATCGCCGCGCCGCTGCTCGCGCACATCGCGTTCACCGCAATGCCGGACACCGCAGCCTGCGCGACGCTGCTCGACGCGCGCGCGCTCGACTGACGCGGGGGCTGCAAACCCGAGGTTTTTGCGCGGGTTTCCGGATTGCTTGGCGAGGGGGGCCTGTGATACATTCCACCCGCTCGACGCGGAGGTCGGCGCCCGAAGAGATGACCGCAATCACGGTATTCAGCGATCCGTCGTGCGCGATCGAGTTCAGACAGGTCGCCAGGCGCAACAACTCGCTCAGCTCCACCGGACGGCTTCTCGTATTCGTCTTCATTTTCGTCTTTTCGGTCGGCATCGCCGCGGCATTCGCGTACTTCGGCGCGTGGCTGATCCTGCCGTTCGCCGGGCTTGAAATGCTGGTGCTGTACTGGGCGTTCCGGACCATCGAGCGCCACGCGCGGGACTACGAGCTCATCGAGATCGATGACGACAAAGTCAGGGTCGAGCGGTTGGAGGGCGGCACGACGCGCAGCGAGGCGTTCAGCCGTTACTGGGCGCGGGTGGTGGTGAGCCGAGACGGCAGCCGGCTCGCGCTGCGCTCGCACGGTCGCGAGCTCGAGATCGGCCGCGTCCTGAATGACGCGCAGCGCCTGGAACTGGCGCGCGCGCTCCAGCGCCGCTTGCGGGGCGCGAACTAGGCCTGCGGTGCGGCGCGGCACGCAAAGCCGCATACAGGAATGGATTCACAGGTGAGGCACGCATGATCAGCAACGGGTTACGGCCGCTCGCGGCCGCCGCGGGGTGGGCCGCCACGGGGGCGGCGCTGGCCAACCAGTACAACCTGCAGGAGCCGCAATCTATCATCGCGCGCGAAATCTACGACCTGCACACGCTGATCATGTGGATCATCGCCGCGATCTTCATCGTCGTGTTCGGCGCCATGACCTGGGCCATCATCAGGCACCGCAAGTCGGTCGGGCATAAGGCGGAGCAGTTCCACGAGCACGTGGGTGTCGAGATCGCCTGGACCATCATCCCGTTCTTCATCCTGATCGGCATGGCCTTGCCTGCGACCAGGACCGTCATCGCGATGAAGGACACCTCCAGCGCGGATATCACGATCAAGGCGACCGGCTACCAGTGGAAGTGGGGCTACGACTACCTGCAGGAGGGCATCAGCTTCTACAGCACGCTCGCCACCCCGCGCGACCAGATCGACGGCGGCAACGACGCGGCGCGCGCGGCCAACCCGAACTACCTGATCGAAGTCGACAATCCCGTGGTGGTGCCGGTGGGCAAGAAGGTGCGCATCATCACCACCGCCAACGACGTGATCCACGCCTGGTGGGTGCCCGCGCTCGGCATCAAGCAGGATGCGATTCCCGGGTTCGTGCGTGACACCTGGTTCAAGGCCGACAACCCCGGCACGTATCGCGGCCAGTGCGCGGAGCTGTGCGGCAAGGACCACGGCTTCATGCCGATCGTGGTGGAGGCGGTCGCGCCCGAGAAATACGCGGCCTGGGTCGCGGAGCAGAAAACGCGCATGGCCGCAACCGCGGTGGACCCGGCAAAGCAATGGACGCTCGATGAGCTGAAGGCCCATGGCGCGAAGGTCTACGCCGCCAACTGCGTCGCCTGCCACCAGGCAACCGGCGCAGGCCTGCCCAAGGTATTTCCCGCGCTCTCCGGCTCGAAGATTGTCAACGGGCCGAAGGACGCGCAGGTCCAGCTGGTGCTGAGCGGCAAGGCGGGGACGGCGATGGCCCCGTTCAAGCACTTGTCTGACGCCGATATTGCGGCGGTCATCACGTATACGCGCAACAACTGGGCGAACAAGGTCGGGGATGCCGTCACGCCGGCCGAGGTCAGGGCCCTGCGCAAGTAAGCGGCAACCCGAGGGATTTCTGGAGAACGCAATGGAAGCTGCCCACGCACACCACGGTCACGGTCACGACGCACACGGCCACCACTACGGCGGGATCATGCGCTGGATCACCACGACCAACCACAAGGACATCGGCACGCTCTACTTGTTTTTTGCCCTGTCCATGTTCTTCGTCGGCGGCGTGCTCGCGCTCGCGCTGCGGGCCGAGCTGTTTCAGCCTGGCCTGCAGTTCTGGAGTCCCGAGTTCTTCAACCAGCTGACCACCATGCACGGCCTCATCATGGTGTTCGGCGCGATCATGCCGGCGTTCGTGGGCTTCGCGAACTGGCAGGTGCCGCTGATGATCGGCGCCCCTGACATGGCGTTCGCACGGATGAACAACTGGAGCTTCTGGCTGCTGCCGGTGGGCGGGACGCTGCTGGTCGCGTCGTTCTTCGTGCCGGGGGGCGCGACCGCCGCGGGCTGGACGATCTACGCGCCGCTCTCGACCCAGATGGGCCCGGGGATGGATCTCGCGATCTTCGCGCTGCACATCATGGGCGCCTCCTCGATCATGGGCTCGATCAACATCGTCACGACCATCCTCAACATGCGCGCGCCGGGGATGACGATGATGAAGATGCCGCTGTTCGTATGGACCTGGCTCATCACCGCCTATCTTCTCATCGCGGTCATGCCGGTGCTCGCGGGGGCGGTCACGATGCTGCTCACCGACCGCCACTTCGGCACCCACTTCTTCAATGCCGCGGGCGGCGGGGACCCGGTCCTGTTCCAGCACATCTTCTGGTTCTTCGGCCACCCGGAGGTCTACATCATGATTCTCCCGGGCTTCGGAATCGTGTCGCAGATCATCCCGACGTTCTCGAGGAAGCCGCTCTTCGGCTACTCCTCGATGGTGTACGCGACGGCCTCGATCGCGATCCTGTCGTTCATCGTCTGGGCGCACCACATGTTCACGGTCGGCATGCCGGCCTCCGCGCAGCTCTTCTTCATGTACGCGACCATGCTGATCGCCGTGCCCACCGGCGTGAAGGTGTTCAACTGGATCGCGACCATGTGGAAAGGCGCGATGACCTTCGAGACGCCGATGCTGTTCGCGTGCGGGTTCATCTTCGTGTTCTCGATGGGCGGCTTCACCGGCCTCGTGCTCGCGATCACGCCGGTGGACATTCAGCTGCAGGACACCTATTACGTGGTCGCGCACTTCCACTACGTGCTGGTCGCGGGATCGCTGTTCTCGCTCTTCGCGGGCGCCTACTACTGGCTGCCCAAGTGGATCGGCCGCATGTACGACGAGACGCTCGGCAAGTGGCACTTCTGGCTGTCGATGATCTTCTTCAACGTCACCTTCTTCCCGATGCACTTCACGGGGCTCGCCGGGCTGCCGCGCCGGGTTCCCGACTACAACCTGCAGTTCGCGGACTTCAACATGATCTCGACCATCGGCGCGTTCGGCTTCGGAATCGCGCAGCTGATCTTCGTCTACGTGCTGGTGAAGGCGATCCGCGGCGCAGGCGAGAAAGTGGACGAGCGGGTATGGGAAGGCGCGCACGGGCTGGAGTGGACGCTGCCCTCGCCCCCGCCGTACCACACTTTCGAGACCCCACCGGTGGTGAAGTAGCCATGACAGAGGCGACGGCTGCATCGACATGACCGGCAAACTGAAAACCGGGCTCGTGCTTGCCAGCATCGCGCTCGCATTCTTCATCGGGGTCGTGATCCGGCACTGGATATGGTGAGCCACGCCCAGGCCAACCAGCAGACGCTGGTGAAGCTCCTCGTCGTCGCCGTCGCGATGTTCGGATTCGGCTACGCGCTGGCGCCGTTCTACCGCGCGATCTGCGATGCGCTCGGGCTGAACAGCGTGGTCAAGGCCGATGCCGCGGCGAATACCCAGGTCGACGCGACGCGGTTGCTCACGGTGGAATTCGACGCCAATCTGCGCAGCAACCTGCCGTGGACCTTCACGCCGCTCGAGAAGAGCGTGCGCGTGCACCCCGGCGCGCTGACCCAGGTCGAGTTCGAGGTCCGCAACCGGTCGGACCGGCCCGTGACCGGGCAGGCGATACCGAGCTTCGGGCCGCAGGTGGCGGGCCGCTACTTCAAGAAGCTCGACTGCTTCTGCTTCACGCAGCAGACACTCGCGCCCGGCGAGGTGCGGCGCATGCCGGTCGCGTTCGTGATCGAGGCGGGGCTGCCGCAGGATCTGGGCACCGTGACGCTCTCCTACACCTTCTTCGAGGTGGAGGGGAAGGCGGCGAGGGGCCAGGGATCATGATCGTGAGCGAGCCGGCCCCAACGCCGCGCAAGGCGACGCCGCTGCAGGTGGCGAAGGCGGTGGCCTCCGCCTTCATCGGCATTCGCAGGCGCGCGGCGCACGAGCGCGACGTCGTGACGATCACGCCGGTCCAGGTGATCGTCGCAGGCTTGATCGGCGCGGCGATTTTCGTCACGTGCCTGGTGCTGCTGGTGCGTTTCATTACGAGTTGATCGGGAGAACCTGATGTTGAATCAATCGGCACGCTATTACATTCCGGATCCGTCCACCTGGCCGATCACGGGCTCCATCGCGCTGCTCTGCATGGCCTCCGGCGCCGCCTCCTGGTTCAACGGCTGGGCCCCGGGCAAGTTCGTGGTGCTCGCCGGGTTGGCGATCCTCGGCTACATGCTGGTCGGCTGGTTCCACACGGTCGCGCACGAAAGCGAGGGCGGCAAGTACAACAAGCAGGTGGACATCTCGTTTCGCTGGGGCATGAGCTGGTTCATCTTCTCGGAAGTCATGTTCTTCGCTGCGTTCTTCGGGGCGCTGTTCTACATGCGCGTGCTGTCGGTGCCCTGGCTGGGCGATCTCGAGCACAAGCTGCTGTGGCCCGACTTCAAGGCCGACTGGCCGGCCACGGGACCCGGGATCAAGGAGGCGTTCACGCCCATGGGGGCGTGGGGCATCCCGGCGATCAACACGCTGCTGCTGCTCTCCTCGGGCGTCACGGTGACGCTCGCGCACTGGGCGCTCCTGCGCAACGACCGCAACAAGCTCATCGCCTGGATGTTCGCGACCATCGGCCTGGGCGTGCTGTTCCTGGCGTTCCAGGTCTACGAGTACGGGCATGCCTACGCGGACCTGAATCTCAAGTTGACGACCGGGGCCTACGGCGCGACCTTCTTCATGCTGACCGGCTTCCACGGCTTCCACGTGACCGTCGGCTGCATCATGCTCACCACGATCCTTTTCCGCTGCGTCGCGGGTCATTTCCGGCCCGACCATCACTTCGGCTTCGAGGGGGTGGCGTGGTACTGGCACTTCGTCGACGTGGTGTGGCTCGGGCTGTTCATATTCGTCTACTGGCTATAAGCCGCAAAACCAACATCAAGAACAACACACGAACGAAGGCGCACGAAGAACAAAGGGGGGACCCCGTCAGTAGGGGAAAGGACGCCGCGCCAGGAGCGCGGCTTTTTTTTGGGGGCCCGCTGGCCGCGGCGCTACTCGATCTTGCCGGTGATGAAGCCGAAGTAGTATCCGAGCATCAGCAGCACGAACAGGGCGACCGAGAGCGTGATCCGCACCGTCAGCGCCTTCACCATGCGCTCGCCCCGGCCCTTGTCGTGGACGAGATAATACAGCGCGGAGAAGAGGCTCCCGACGATGAACAGCAGGAACAGGATGACGACGATCTTCATGGCGGGACATCGAGTCTAACTTAAAGCATCGGCCCCTGACCACATTGCCGGCCCGCTTCCGATTTCAGCCCCGCCCTGTCACCACGCTTGCCGCGGCGGCCGTCCTCGCGCTCGCGCTGGCAGCGGCCTGGTGGCAGCTCGGCCGCGCGCACGAGAAGGAAGCGGCCGCGGCACGCCTCCAGGCGCTCGCTGGCGACCCGCCCATCCGGATTGCGGCGGCCGAGGTCCGGGGCCGCGACGTGGAGTGGCGGCGGGTGACCGCGCGCGGACGGTTCGATCCCGCGCGCGCGGTGTTCATCGACAACCGGATACACCGCGGTGTCGCGGGCTTTCACGTGGTGATGCCGCTCGCGCTCGAGGGGGGAGACCGCTACGTGCTGGTCAACCGCGGCTGGATCGCGGGCACGCGCGATCGCACCCGCCTGCCGGAAGTGAGGACACCGGTGAGCGCGGTCGAAATCACGGGACGCGCGGTCACGCCCAGCGCGCGGTTTCTCGAGCTCGCCCCGGGCGCCGCGGAAGGCAAGGTCTGGCAGAACCTGACGCTCGAGCGCTACCGGAAGGCGGTGCCGATTCCGCTGCAGCCGTTCGTGATCCTGCAGGAAAGCGCGCAGGAGGACGGCCTGGCGCGCGAGTGGGACCCTCCCGACCTCGGCGTCGACAAGCACTACGGCTACGCCTTCCAATGGCTCGCGCTTGCCCTCACCGTGCTCGTTTTCTACCTGGTGACCCATGTCAAACGGCGCCCGCAGGAGTAACAGGACGCTCTGGCTCATCGTCGCGTTGACGGCGGCGCCGGTCGTTGCCTCCTACCTCCTGTACTATTTCTGGACGCCCACCCGGACGGTGAATTACGGCGAGCTGATCGAGCCGCGGCCGCTGCCGGATTCCCCGCTCGCGCTCGCCGACGGAACGGCGTTTCAGCTCTCGCGCCTGCGGGGCAAATGGGTTTTGGTGAGCCTCGACTCGGGGCGCTGTGACGCGCGCTGCGACCGCAAGCTGCTCTACATGCGCCAGCTCCGGCTCACGCAGGGCAAGGAAATGGAGCGGGTGGAACGGGCGTGGCTGATCGTGGACGGCGTCGCTCCGCGCCCCGACGCGCTCGCCCCCTACGCGGGGACCTGGGTCGTGCGCGCCGCGGGCTCAGGCCTGCTCGAGCGCTTCCCGGCCGTGGGCGCGGCGACCGACCATATCTACGTGATCGACCCCCTCGGCAACCTGATGATGCGCTTTCCGCGTGATCCCGATCCCTCGCGCATGATCAAGGACCTCTCGCGACTGCTCAAGGCCTCGCGCATCGGGTAAGAGCCCCTAACACAATGAAACACGCGTGCGTTGCTGGCCAAAATCGGTGGTGACGCGAAGCAAGGTGCAGCCAATATGTCGATATTGGCAAGCCGAGCGACAAAGTGTCCCGCGCAGGGCGGAGCAGGTTCCAAGCGCTGTATGCTTGGATGCGACCCCGGAGCGGGACAATAGAGCGCCCTAATGCGCGGGACTCACACGCGCCTGCACGGTCGCATCCCCGCAAGCGGGGCCCCTGCTCAACGTTCCGGCGCGTCGCCGATTTTGGCCGCAACCCCGGCGCACGCATCGAAAAATCCAGCGGCACCCCAGGGGCTGGCACGAGTTTTGGCCCATGGCTTTGTCGCAAGTCCCTTGCTTAGTCGGTCTAAGCGGCGGGCCTTGCTTCGCGCCCTGAGCCAAAATCGTGCCAGCGCATCGCGCGTTTCATTGTGTCAGGGGCTCTAGGTGATGCTAAAATCCGCGCTCTCCCGAAGCGCCACGAGACCAGACGAGATGTCCTCGAGCTTTGCGGGCGTGACGCTCGCCTCCCGGTTCGGCCAGTTCTACGAGCTCACCAAGCCGCGCGTCGTGTCGCTCATCGTCTTTACGGCGGTGATCGGCATGTTTCTCGCGACACCGGGCATGGTGCCGCTGCAGGCGCTCCTCGCCGGGACCCTCGGCATCGCGCTGACCGCGGGGGCCGCCGCGGCCGTCAACTGCCTCGTCGAGCAGAGGATCGACGCGCTGATGACGCGCACCCGCGCGCGGCCGCTGCCGCGCGGGCAGGTGACGTCGCTCCAGACCCTGGTCTTTGCCGGGATCGTGGGCGGGGCCGGGCTCACCATTCTCTACCAATGGGTCAACGCGCTCACCATGTGGCTGACGCTCGCCACCTTCATCGGCTACGCCATCGTTTACACCGTGGTGCTGAAGCCGATGACGCCGCAGAACATCGTGATCGGCGGCGCCTCCGGCGCGATGCCCCCGGTGCTGGGCTGGACCGCGGTCACCGGCCAGATCGCGCCCGACGCGCTGCTGCTCTTTCTCATCATCTTCGCGTGGACGCCGCCGCATTTCTGGGCGCTCGCGCTCTATCGCAAGCACGACTACGCCAGGGCCGGCGTGCCGATGCTGCCGGTCACGCACGGGGACCGCTTTACGCGGCTGCACGTGCTGCTCTACACCGTGATCCTCACCGCGGTGACCCTGATGCCGTTCGTCACCCGCATGAGCGGCGGGCTCTACCTCGGCGCCGCGCTCGTGCTCGACGCGGTGTTCCTGTGGTACGCGGTGCGGATCTATATCGCCTACAGCGACCGCCTGGCGCAGCGGACCTTCCGCTACTCCATCGTCTATCTCACGGCGCTCTTCGCGGCGCTCCTCCTCGACCACTATATTCGCGTACCGCTATAGAAGCGGAGCGGATCTCGCTTGAAGAATCTCATCGCAGCGATCGTGTGTGCGCTGGTGGCGGTGTGTTTTGCCGGCTGCGGCGAGCGCCCGCAGGCTGCGAAGTTCCGGCTCACGGACGTCACCGGCGCGGATTTCGGGAAGGAGCTGAATCTCACCGGCCATGACGGCCGGCCGCGCACGCTGGCGGATTTCCGCGGCAAGGTGGTGACGGTGTTCTTTGGCTTCACGCATTGCCCGGATGTCTGCCCGGTGACGCTCGCCGAGATGGCGCAGGTCGTGCGGGAGCTCGGCCCGGATGGCAATCGCGTCCAGGTGCTCTTCGTCACGGTGGACCCCGAGCGCGACACGCAGCAGGTGCTCAGCCAATACGTGCCGTCGTTCAACCCGGCCTTCCTCGGGCTCTACGGCGATGCCGAGGCGACCGCGCGCGCGGCGAAGGCGTTCAAGGTCTACTACCGGAAGCAGCCGGCCAAGGATGGCCACTACAGCGTGGACCACTCCGCGGGCACCTACATCCTCGACGGCGAGGGGAGGCTGCGGCTCTTTGCGCAGTACGGCGCCGGCGCGCCGGCGCTGCTGCACGACATCCGCATCCTGCTCGGCAAGTCCTGACGCTAAGAGCGGCTAACACGATAGATTCCCCTCCTGCCCGAGGAGGGGTGTCACCGGAGGTGACGGGGTGGTGGGAGGCAACTGGCGCGTAACCACCCCGTCTGCTTCGCATCCACCCCTCCTTGAAAAGGAGGGGAGTAAAGCAGGATTACGCCGCCTGGTGGCCGATGACGCCCTTCATCTTGGCGAGCGCCTTGGCTTCAATCTGCCGGATGCGCTCGGCGGAAACCCCGAACTCGGCGGCGAGATCGTGCAGCGTCGCGGATTCCTTCTCGGCCAGCCAGCGCGCCTCGATGATGCGGCGGCTGCGCGAATCGAGTTGCGCCAGCGCCCGCTCCAGTCCCTCGCCGCGCAGGCGCGCGGTCTGTTCGTGCTCGAGAATGCGGCCGGGCTCGGCATCTTCCGCCACTAGGTAGGAGATCGGCGCGAACGCCTCCTCGTCGTCGTCGCCGACGGGCTCAAGCGCGATGTCACGTCCCGTCAGGCGCGTCTCCATCTCGACCACCTCCTCGGGCTTGACGCCGAGCTGGGTGGCGACGGCCTTCGCTTCCTCGACGCCGAGGGTGGAGGGGCCGCTCTTCAGGCTCCGCAGATTGAAGAAGAGCTTGCGTTGCGCCTTGGTAGTGGCGATCTTCACGATGCGCCAGTTGCGCAGGACGAACTCGTGGATCTCGGCGCGGATCCAGTGCACCGCGAACGACACCAGGCGCACGCCCCGCTCGGGGTCGTAGCGCTTGACCGCCTTCATGAGGCCGATGTTGCCTTCCTGGATGAGATCGGCCTGCGGCAGGCCGTAGCCCAGGTAGCCGCGCGAGATCGCGACGACTACGCGCAGGTGCGCGAGCACCAGCTCGCGCGCGGCGTCCAGGTCACCGGCGCCGTGGTAGCGCCGGGCAAGCTCCCGCTCGCGCTCCACCGTCAGGAGCGGCAGGCTGTTGACGGACTGGATATAGGTTTCCAGGCTGCCCGCAGCCAATGGGACCGGCAATGCGAAACTCGTCATGTTAACCCCCTCGTGGCGCTATGTTAGCACTCAAGACTTGAGAGTGCCAGGCACCAGAAAAGTTCCTTCTATTCATGGGCTTAAATAGAAATCCCGAGCCAAAAAAGGCCTCAAATCAGGAGCTTGGAAGGCGGCCCCGGTGGTTGTGCCTCAAGGTGGCGGCGCAGCCGGCAAGCGCCCTAGCGGGGCTCGATCGCGGCGAGGTGGCGGTTCACCGAAAGCCAGGACCCGAACCAGCCCAGCGCGGCGGAGAAGGCGAGGAGACTCGCGCTGTCCTCGATGCCGAGGTGCCGCAGCTCGAACTGGGCCGCGTAGAGCCGGGCGAGGTCGGCGAGGGCGCCGTTGAGGACATACACGCCCGCCCAGACGATCGACCAGGCCGCGATCCCCCCGGCCAGCCCCTGCAGCGCGCCGTAATAGAGAAACGGCCGGCGGATGAAGGAATCGGTCGCCCCGATCAGCTTGGAGACCTCGATCTCCTCGCGCCGGGTGAGGATCTGGAGCCGAATGGTGTTGAACGTGACGGCGACCAGCGCGAACGCGAACAGGGTCGCGAGCAGCAGCACCACCAGCAGCGCCGCCCGCAGGCCGGCCTCGAGCCGCCGCGCCCACTCCGCATCGAGCTGGACGTGGGCGACCTTGGGCCACCTGCGTACCTCGTCTCGCAGCTGCTCCAGGGCCTCCGGCGCGGTGTCGCGCGGCAGCACCACGAACGCGTCCGGCAGCGGGTTGCCGGGCAGGCTGTCGACGACGTCGGCGAGCCCGGTGCTCGCCTTGAGCTCCTTCAGGGCCTCGTCGCGCGGCACGTAGCGCGCCTCGCGCACGGTCGGATGCTGCTGCAGCCGCGCCGCGATCCGCTTCACATCGGCGGCACCGGCATCGAGCGCGAGAAATACCGAGAGCTGCGGGTCGGAGCCGAGCGAGCGTGTGAGCCCCTCGAGATTGACGACCGCGACGTAGAGGCCGCCCGGCAGCGCCAGGGCAACGCCGATCACGCTCACGTTGAGGAACGTCGCGACCGGCGTGCGCACGAGCCGCGCCAGCGTCGTGCGCAGCGCATCAAGGTGATGCCACATCCACGTTTTCACGTCGCCAGCTTTCCGTCCTTGAGCGCGATGAGGCGCGGCTTCATGCGCGCTGCAAATGATGCGTCATGGGTGGCGATCACGATCGTCACGCCGACCTGGTTGAAGGAGCGGAACAGCTCGCCGATGCCGGCCGCGTAGGCGGCGTCGAGGTTGCCGGTCGGCTCGTCGGCGAGCAGGATCGCGGGGCGGTGCACGATGGCGCGCGCGATGGCGAGCCGCTGCTGCTCGCCGCCGGAGAGCCGGACCGGGTGCACCCGCTCCTTGGCGAGAAGCCCCACCTTGTCGAGCGCCGCGCGCACCCGCCGCGCCGCCTCGCGCCGCTCGAACCCGGTGACCGCGAGCGGCAGCATCACGTTCTCGAATACCGTGCGGTCGAACAGCAGCTTCTGGTCCTGGAAGATCAGCCCGAGCTTGCGGCGCAGGAACGGCACCGCCCGTCGGCGCAGCGCCCCCACGTTCTGGCCGCTGACGAGGACGCTGCCCGCGGTGGGCCGCTCGATCGCCGCCATCAGCTTGAGGAGCGTGCTCTTGCCGGCTCCCGAAGGACCCGTGACGAAGACCATTTCGCCGGCTTCGATGGTGAGCGTGACACCCCGCAGCGCTTCCAGCCCGCCGGGGTAGCGTTTGGTCACGTGGCTGAACGAAATCATGCAGTTACGGAGGCAAAAAGCGGTTAGTGAGCGCTCACCGGGGCGCCCGTTCAGTCGAAAAGCGCCGCCACGAACGCCTTGGCGTCGAACGGCTGTAGATCATCGAGGCCCTCGCCGACGCCGGCGAAGCGCACCGGAATCGGCCGCTCGCGGGCGATGGCCGCGATCACGCCTCCTTTGGCAGTGCCGTCGAGCTTGGTCACGATCAGCCCGGTCAGCCCGATCGCGGAGTCGAAAGCCCGCACCTGCGCCAGCGCATTCTGGCCGGTATTGGCGTCGAGCACGAGCAGCACCTCGTGCGGGGCCCCGGGCAGCGCCTTGGCGACCACGCGCTTCACCTTCTTGATCTCCTCCATCAGGTGGAGCTGCGTGGGCAGCCGTCCCGCTGTATCCGCAAGCACCACGTCGATCCCGCGCGCCAGCGCGGCCTTGACCGCGTCAAAAATCACGGCCGCCGGATCGCCGGAGTGCTGGGCGATCACCGCGACCTGGTTGCGCTCGGCCCAGGAGGCGAGCTGCTCGCGCGCGGCGGCGCGAAAGGTGTCCCCGGCCGCGAGCAGCACGGACTTTCCCTGGCCCTGGTAGTAGTGGGCGAGCTTGCCGATGGAGGTGGTCTTGCCGCTGCCGTTGACGCCCGCAAGCATGATCACGAATGGGCGGTGGGCGTCCACCGAGAGCGGCACCGCGATCGGCGCGATCAACTCGAGCAGCGCTTCCTGCAGCGCCGGGCGCAGCTGGCTGGAATCGGTGAAGCGGTCGCGCCGGGCGCGCTGGCGCAGCGCGCCGAGCAGATGCGTGGCTGCGGCAACGCCCACGTCGGCGCTGATCAACGCCGCTTCCAGCTCCTCATAGAGCGCCTCGTCGAGCGGGCGCGCCGTCCCCAGCAGCCCGGCGACGCGGTCCCCGAGATTGCGCCGCGTCCTGGCGAGCCCGTCGCGCAGGCGCGCGAGGAAGCGGCCACCGTCGGTGGAGGAAGCTTTCGAACTTAACACGCGCCGGACAGTCTAGATGCGGTGGTGGGACGGCTGCCGGCAGCCATTGTGGATGGGCGGCATGCGAGTGGCTACAATTCTAGCCTGAAATCCCCTGGCTCCGAAGCGCGTTTACATGAAATCGTTGAAGCAACTTCTCCTCCTGCTGGTCGCGCTGGCGTTGCCCGCGGGACCGGGCATGGCGCAGAGCGACACGGTCGAGCACAAGCTCGGCAATGGCATGCGCGTCATCGTCAAGACCGACCGGCGCGCGCCGGTGGCCGTCATGATGCTGAACTACCAGGTGGGGAGCGTCGACGAGGTGAACGGCGTGACCGGGGTCGCGCACGTCCTCGAGCACATGATGTTCAAGGGCACTCCGAGCAACCCGGCAGGAGAATATTCGCGCGCCATCGCCGGCACCGGCGGCCGCGACAACGCGTTCACCAGCAACGACTACACCGGCTATTTCGCCACCCTGCAGAAGTCGCACCTCGAGCTTGCCCTGCGGCTCGAGGCCGATCGCATGGCGAACCTGACGCTCTCGCCCGAGGAGTTCGCGAAGGAGATCAAGGTGGTGATGGAGGAGCGGCGCCTGCGCACCGACGACCGGCCGCGCGCGCAGGTGTACGAGCAGCTGATGGCGACCGCCCTTACGGCGCATCCGTATCGCAACCCGATCATCGGCTGGATGAA
This sequence comes from Burkholderiales bacterium, assembly GCA_036555035.1. Taxonomy (GTDB): domain Bacteria; phylum Pseudomonadota; class Gammaproteobacteria; order Burkholderiales; family SG8-41; genus SG8-41. The sequence goes on from DATBMB010000122.1 coordinate 28,903, forward strand.
CGACCTGGAGAACCTGCGCATCGAGGATACCCGCGACTTCTACCGGCGCTGGTACGCCCCGAACAACGCGACGCTGGTGGTGGTGGGCGACGTGGGCGCGGACGAGGTCGTGGCGCTCGCCGAGAAGTATTTCGGCGCGATCCCGGCGCGAGCGCTGCCCGAGCGCAAGCCGCAGGAGGAGCCGCCCCAGCTCGGCGTGAAGCGGGTGACCGTCAAGGCGCCCGCGGAGCTGCCGTACGTGTTGATGGCATTCCGCACGCCGGCGCTGCGCGATGCAGAGCGCGAGTGGGAGCCATACGCGCTGGAGATGCTGGCGGCGGTGCTCGACGGCAGCGAGGCGGCGCGGTTGAGCCGCACGCTGGTGCGCGAGGAGCGGATCGCGAGCTCCGCTGACGCGAGCTACGACTCGATCGCACGCGGCCCGGGCTTCTTCTATCTCGGCGCGATCCCAACGCCGGGCAGAAGCGCGGCGGACGTGGAGCAGGCGCTGCGGCGCGAGATGGCAAAGATCATCGAAGAGGGAGTGAACGAGGAGGAGCTCAACCGCGTCAAGGCCCAGGCGGTCGCGGCACATGTCTTCCAGCGCGACTCGATGTTCTTCCAGGCGCGCCAGATCGCGTCGCTCGAGTCCGCGGGCATCTCGCACCGGACGCTCGACCTTCAGCTCGATAAGTTGCGCGAGGTCACGCCGGAGCAGGTGCGCGAGGTCGCCCGAAAATACTTCCAGGACGACGCCCTGACGATCGCCACGCTCGATCCGCAACCGCTCGCGGGCGCCCGGCGCGCGAAACCGTCCATGCCGTTGCGCCATGCGCAGTAGCGTTCTCGCCTCGTGTCTCGGCGCGGCCCTGCTGCTGGCGGCGGCGCCCGCGCGGGCGATCCTGCCGGTCCAGCACTGGCAGGCCGCGAGCGGCGCGCGCGTCTATTTCGTGGAGAACCGAGACCTGCCGATGCTCGACGTCAGCGTGGAGTTTCCGGCCGGTGCGGGCTACGACCAGCCGGCCAAGTCGGGCGTCGCCAGCATGACGCACCGGCTGCTGAAGAGCGGCGCGGACGGCATGAGCGAGGACGACATTGCGCGCCGGGTGGCCGATATCGGCGCGCAGCCCGGAGGGCGCTTCGATGCGGACCGCGCGGGGCTCTCCATGCGCACCCTGTCGAGCGCAAAGGAGCGCAAGCAGGCCCTCGACATCCTGGCGCGGTCTCTGCGCGCGCCCGCGTTCCCGGCGGAAGTGCTGGCGCGCGAGAAGGTGCGCCTGATCGGATCCCTCAAGGACGCCGACACCAAGCCCGACACCATCGTCTCCCGCACCTTCTACCGCCTCGTCTATCGCGAGCATCCGTACGCGCTGCGCTCGAGCGGGGAGGTGGAATCGGTCGAGGGCATTACGCGCGAGGACCTGCTCGCCTTTCACCAGCGCCACTACACCGCGAGCGACGCGGTGGTGGCGCTGATCGGTGATGTCACGCGCGCGGAGGCCGAAGCAATCGCCGAGGAATTGACGGGCGGGCTGCCCAAGGCGGACGCCCGGGGCACCGAGCTCCCGCCGGTCAAGCCGCTCGCGCAACCGGCGACACAATCCGTGCCACACCACGCCGCCCAGGCGCACATCCTCATCGGGGCGCCCGGCATTTCGCGCCAGGACCCGGACTACATCCCCCTCTTCGTCGGCAACTACGTGCTGGGCGGCGGCGGCTTCACCTCGCGCATTTACGAGGAGATCCGGCAGAAGCGCGGGCTCGCCTATTCGGCCTCGAGCTATTTCTACCCCCTGCAGCGCGAGGGGCCGTTTGTGATCACCCTGCAGACCCAGCGCGACCAGGCGGCGCAGGCGCTCGAGGTGGCGCGCAAGACGCTGGCGCAGTTCGTGAAGGAGGGACCCACGGCGGACGAGCTCGATGCGGCGAAGCGCAACATCGTCGGCGGCTTTCCGCTGCGCATCGACAGCAACCGCAAGATCCACGAGTACCTGGCCATGATCGGGTTCTACCGCCTGCCGCTCACCTACCTGGAGGACTTCGTGCAGCAGGTCGAGCGCGTCACGGCCGACGAGATCCGGGATGCCCTCCGGCGCCGTATCGATCCCACCCGCATGGTGACGGTCGTGGTGGCCGGTGAGCCTGGGAAATCGGCCGACGCGCGCTGACTCCCGCACCCCGCTGCGCCACCAGCCATGACCCGCAACCGGGTGCGCATCATCGGCGGTGCATGGCGCAGCCGGCGCGTGCAATTCGCGCCGCGCCCGGATCTCCGGCCGACGCCGGACCGCGTGCGCGAGACCCTCTTCAACTGGCTCGGGCAGGATCTCACGGGCAAGGCCTGCCTCGATCTCTTCGCGGGCAGCGGGGCGCTGGGCTTCGAGGCGGCCTCGCGCGGGGCGCGGCGCGTGGTGATGGTGGAGCGCGACCCCGTTGCGTTTCGCGCGCTCACGGCGAGCCGCGCCGCGCTCGCGGCCGCCGCTGTGGAACTCAAGAGAGCGGATGCGCTAGAATTCCTGCGCGCCGACGACGCGCTCTATGACGTTGTCTTCGTCGACCCGCCGTACCGGTCCGATCTCTGGACGCGGGTCGCGCCGCTCCTGCCGCAGCACCTAGCGCCAGATGCGCTCGTCTACCTGGAGCGCGCCACCCGCGCCGGGGCGATGCCGGGATGGGACGTGTGGAAACAGGGCCGCGCCGGGCAAGTTGCCTATCAACTGCTGAAACGGGATCCACGATGAACAACAAGGCGGTCTATCCGGGAACCTTCGATCCGATCACGCTCGGCCATGAAGACTTGATACGGCGCGCGGCGAGACTCTTCGACACCCTGATCGTCGCGATTGCCGACAGCGGCGCCAAACGGCCATTTTTTACCCGCGACGAGCGCGTGGAGATGGCGCGCGAAGCGCTGAAAAACCTCAAGAACGTCGAGGTCGTGGGGTTCTCCGGTTTGTTGATGCGATTCGTGCAGGAGCACGAGGCGCGGGTGGTGATCCGGGGCTTGCGCGCGGTGTCCGATTTCGAATACGAGTTCCAGCTCGCCGGGATGAACCGCGGCATGTACCCCGATGTCGAAACGCTGTTCCTGACGCCCGGCGAGCAGTACATGTTCATTTCCGCGACCATCGTGCGCGAGATCTCCGTCCTGGGCGGCGACGTGAGCAAGTTCGTCGCGCCGCACGTCGCCAAGCGGCTCACGGCGAAGATCAAGCAGCTTGGCGGCAGATAACGAGCGGCGGGGAACGGGCCCCTTCCGGCAATACATCGGAGCCTTCCCGTTCCCCCCGCACCCCCCACATGACAATGAGCCATCCTTCGCGGTTTCATATGCCCCTATGGCTTTGAAGATCACGGAAGAATGCATCAACTGCGACGTGTGCGAGCCGGAGTGCCCGAACGGCGCGATCTCGCAGGGCGAGGAGATCTACGTCATCGACCCCCGCAAGTGCACCGAGTGCGTCGGCCACTTCGACAAGCCGCAGTGCCGCAAGGTGTGCCCGGTGGACTGCATTCCGAACGATCCGCGCTACGACGAGACCCGGGAGCAGCTCTACAGGAAGTATCTCAGGCTCACGACCGCGAAAGCGTGACTCCCGTTCACGCCTTCTGACACCGGGGGCAGTAGTAGGTCGAGCGCTGTCCCTGCCGCATCCCCCTGATCCTCGTGCCGCAGCGCCGGCACGTCTCGCCGGCGCGGTCGTAGACCAGGAACTGGCTCTGGTAGTTGCCCGCCAATCCGTCGCTCGCCACGTAATCGCGCAGGCTGCTGCCGCCCGCGCCGATCGCAGCCTCGAGCGTCTCGCGGATCGCCGCCGCGAGGACGTTACACCGCTCGCGATTCAATCGCCGCGCGGCGATGCGCGGCGAGATGCCCGCGCGGAACAGCGCCTCGTTGGCGTAGATGTTGCCCAGGCCCGCGACCGTGTGACTGTCCATAATAACGTGCTTGATGGCAGCGCTGCGGTTGCGCGTGGCGGCGTGCAATGCCGCTCCGTCGAAAGCGGCTGACAGCGGCTCGGGGCCGATCTGTGCGAGGAGCGGGTGCGCGAGCGCGTCGCCCACCTGCCACAGCACGAGCCCGAAGCGGCGCGGATCGCGCAGCCGCACCACGGTGCCGTCGTCCAGCACCAGGTCAAAATGATCGTGCGGGGTCGGCGCCGCGCCGTCCCGCACCACCCACAGCCGTCCCGACATGCCGAGATGCAGGATCAGCGTGCCGCTACCACAATCCATCAGCAGGTACTTGCCGCGGCGCGCGAGCGAGCGGATCGTCGCTCCCGCAACAAATCGCGGCAGCCGGCGCGGCACCGGCTGGCGCATGCGACGGTCGCGCACCACCACGGACCGGATGCGCCGGCCGACGAGCAGCGGCTCCAGTCCCCGGCGCGTCGTTTCGACTTCGGGAAGTTCTGGCATGTCCCTTCGTCATTTCTGCGCCGGGAACTCGTCGCGGGCGGCGGGCGGGGAGAGGAGGCGCTTCGCCAGCTCGGCGCGGAAATGGTACTGCAGCGTCTCGTCGGAGCGCGCGAGCACCAGCTCCGGCTCGCGCGCAACGACGCCGAGCGTGAACGACGCGCCACTCTTCAGGTGGATCCTGAAGGTTTCCCGCGCGCTCTTCGCGGACTGAGGCTGCACGCGCAGGGCGCTGGCGAGCCGCCATTCATCCACCCAGCGGATCAGGTCGTCCTGGCTGAGATCGCCCGCGCCCGGCGTCAGGACCCATCGTCCATCCTGCTCGGCGACCGTGAATTCCCGCCCTTCGATGCGCACCGGCATCTCACGGGAGGCGAGGAGCTGGCGGCTTGCCGCATCCAGGGCCGCTGCCGGCAGCGCCAACCCGTAGCGCGGGTGCACGGCGTAGACGGCGTCGCCCGCCATCACGTATTGCTCGCGCGTGATGTCGTTGACGAGGCCGAAGCCGAACGCCTGGCCGTCCACGACGATGCGCGCCTGCGGCGGCTCCAGGCCGAAGCGCCCGCGTTCGCCGGCCGGAAACCGGTGCGCCGCTCGTGCCCCCACGATCTCGAGCAGGCGCTGCACCCGGGTTTCATCCGCGCGCGCCGTGAACGGGGCGGTCACGAACCAACCGTCCTGCTTTTTCTCGAGCACGACGGGCATCGCGCCGGCGCGCTCGACCCTCAGCGTCAGGGCGTCCCCGGGTTTCAGCGCCGAGAGCGGGTATTCGACGGCCGCGTCCCGTGCGGGTCCCAGGTAGAGAAAGGCGCCGAGCGCGACGACGAGGACGGCGAGCGCGGCGTTCAACCACCCCACACGGCTCATATCCTGCGCCTGCGCCACCAGATGGCGAAGCCGGCGACCATGAAGGCGAGGGGGAGGACGACCAGGAAGCAGAACGCGATGAGATAGAGCGTGACCTGGTCGATGTCGATCCGGCTGTCGCCGGCCTCGCGCGGCTGGATCACGATCATCCGCTCGTCGCCGGCGAGCCAGTTGACCATGTTCACGCCGAGATCGCGGTTGCCGCCGTTGCCGATGAAGGCGTTGGACAGGAAATGGCCGTTGCCCACCACCACCACCCGCTGCTGCCGGTCGCCGACGGCGCGCTCGAGCGCGGCCGCGATGGCGATCGGCCCGATGATGTCGCGGCTCCTGTCGCAGGCGCCCTCGAGCTTGCCGGTCTTGACGCAGCCGCGCGGGGCGACCTCGATCAGCGGGCGCGCCCGCCATTCCTCGCTTTCGATGGTCTCGATCTGGCGCGCCTGCGGGTAGACGGTGACGAGGTTGAAGCCGTCGGTGATGGCATGGCGGCCGTACACCGCGGCGATCGCGAGCGCCGGCGAGGCGCCGTAGCGGGCGGCCTCGGGATCGGCGACGATTCCCGGCGTCAGCACGAGCCCGAGCATCTCGGCGATCTGCCCGAGGCCGCGCAGCGGCTCGGGATCGATCAGCCACAGCAGGTTGCCGCCGCCCGCGACATAGCGACGCAGCTTCTCCACTTCCGGCTCGAGCAGGGCCACCTGCGGGGTGCTCACCACGAGCAGCGCGGCATTGGCCGGCACTTCCTGGGCGAGCGCGAGGGTGAGTCCGCTCACCCGGAAGCCCTTCAGCTCGAGCTGGCGCCCGAACTCGCCCAGGTCGTGATTGGCGCTTCCATTCAGCTTGCGCTCCCCGTGCCCGTCGAGCCACACGACCAGGCTCTCGGACCCGCGCGCGAGGCGCAGCAGCACGTTCGTGAGCGCCTGCTCGTTGAACTCGGCGAGGCGCTCGGTGCGCCGCTGGTACAGTACCACCAGCTCGATCGGCGCGCGCACGCCCGCTTCCGCGGCCGCCTTCGGCTGCTCGCGCGGGTCGACGAGGGTGAAGGTGAGATCCGGCTTCGCCCGCTGATAAGGGCGCAGGAAGTCCTCGATCCGGCGATGCACGTGCTCGCCGCGGGCGTCGCGCGGCAGCGCATAGGCGGTGATGCTGACCGGACCCTCCAGCCGCTTCAGGACGTCAAGCGTCGCCGGCGACAGCGTGTTGCGGTGGCTCGCCGTCAGGTCGTGCTCGATGCGGTACTCGCGCGCAAGGTGCGCGATGAGCGCTGTCAGGGCGAAGAGCAGCGCCACGAACAGCCCGTGATGCACCAGGTGTCGCAGGCGGCGCCGGCGCGTAACCTCCACCTTCAGCCTCGCAGGCGCTGCGCGTCGAGCTGGCGGATCGCCAGCGCGAGGGCGAGCGCGGTCAGCAGGACGAGGCAGGCGGCGGCGTAGGAGTCGAAGAGCCCCCTGCCGAAGGGCTCGAAGCTCTTGATCGGCGAGAACACCTGCGTGAGGCTCGCCGCGACCGTCCAGCCGCGCGCGCGCAGGCCTTCGCCCGCCGCCTCCCCGGCGAGCACCATGCCGAGAAGCGCGGCGAAGGCGCCGATCGCCGCCACCACCGGGTGCACGGTGAGGCAGGACACGAAGAGGCTCACCGCGGCGAAGGCCGCGGCGAGCAGCAGGAGGCCCGCCACCAGGGCAGCGAGCATCCCGTAATCGAGCCGCGCCGTGCCGGCAAGCGAGAGCGGCATCAGGACGGTCAGTGCCACGATGCCCGCGAGGAACGCGGTCAGGCCCGCGAACTTGCCGAGCACGATCTCGCTCATCGAGACCGGCGCCGACATGAGGAGCACCATGGTCTGGTTGCGGCGCTCCTCGGCGATCAGCCGCATGGCGAGCACCGGCACCGCGAACAGCAGCACTGCCGCCGCCGTGCCGAAGACGGGGCCCGCGACGAGGTCGGTGACGCCGGGCGGGCTCGCCATCTGCGCGAGCTGCGGCTGCAGCTGCAGGAAGTCGTCGAGGCGGCGGAGAAAAGCGTAGCCGACGACGAGCTGCATCACTGTCAGCACCACCCACGCGAGCGGAGACGCAAACAGCGTCCTCAGCTCCTTGCCCGCGATGGTCAGGATCATCCTTCCTGCTCCTCGCTGCGGGTCAGGTGGACGAACACGTCCTCCAGGCTCGTCTGTGCGGGCTTGAGCTGGTAGAGCCCCCAGTCGCGCGCGGCAGCCGTCTTCACCAGCGCGTCGGTCGGATCCTCTCCCGCGGCGAACTGGATGCGATAGAGCGTCGGCTCGACGGCGTCGGCGGCCGCGATGCCCGGCAGCGCCGCGAGCTCGGCGACAGGCGGTGCGCGCCGCAGGCCCACCAGCACGGTCGCGCCGCGCTCGAACTGCTTCAGCGCCGCGATGGTGTCGCTGTAGACGAGCTCGCCGTGGTGCATGATCTGGACGCGATCGCACACTGCCTCCACCTCCGGCAGGATGTGGGTGGAGAGGATCACGCTGTGCGCGCCGCCGAGCTCACGAATCAGTGCCCGGATGTCGCGGATCTGGTTGGGGTCGAGCCCGATCGTGGGCTCGTCCAGCACCACCACGTCGGGCGAGTGGATGATCGCCTGCGCGATGCCCACGCGCTGCTGGTAGCCCTTGGAGAGCGTCCCGATCAGCCTCGCCCCGGTCTCGGCGAGGCCGCAGCGCTGCTTGGCGGTCGCGACGGCTGCGCCGCGGCGCGCGCGCGGCACCCGGTGCAGCTTCGCCGCGAGGCGGAGGTACTCGTCCACGGTGAGCTCGCGATAGAGCGGCGGCACCTCCGGCAGGTAGCCGATGCGCGCCTTGGCTGCGGAGGGATCTTCCAGGAGATCGATGCCGCAGATGCGGATCTCGCCGCGCGAGGGCGCGAGGTTCCCGGTCAGCATGTGCATGGTCGTGGTCTTTCCGGCCCCGTTCGGCCCGAGAAAGCCGAGGACTTCCCCGCGCTTGAGCTCGAGGGTGATGCCGTTGACCGCGATGTGACTGCCGAAGGTGCGGGTCAGGCCCCGCGCGGAGATAGTGCTGGCCGCTTCCTGTTCCGGCATCGTGGCGACGGGCGGGGGATCGATCCGTGCTTGTGGAGTGCAGGAAATATACCTAATATGTGCCTGTTAATGAAGCCGCCGGCCCGACCGCCGCGCCACCCGGAATCCTCGCGCATCTCCCCTCTGCACTCATGACCGCGCATCGCTTCCTCGCACTGGCGGTATGCGCGGCGCTTGCCGCGTGCGCGCAGCAGCCCCTGCAACCCGCGCCGGAGGAGGCGGCCGCGCCGCGCGTCGCGACCGCCAAGCCGGAGGCGCAGCGTCCGCCGTTGCCCGCCGTCGAGCTCTCGGAGGAGCTGCTCTACCGGATGATGCTGGCGGAGGTCGCGCTGCAGCGCGGTCAGCCGCACATCGCGGTGCAGACCTACCTCGAGCTCGCGCGTGAGACGCGCGACCCGCGCGTCGCGCAGCGCGCCACCGAGATCGCGTGGAATGCTCGCTTCAGCTCCGCGGCGCTCGAAGCCGCGGGCATCTGGCTGCAGGTCGATCCCGGGTCGGCGCAGGCGCGCCAGGTCATCGCCGCACTGCTGGTGAACCAGGCGCGGATCGCGGACGCGCAGCCGCACCTGGAAAAGTGGATCGCCACCGGCCGCGACAGCGTCGGCCAGAGCTTTCTGCAGCTGTCCACGCTGCTCGCGCGCCACAAGGACAAGCCCGAGGTCCTCAAGCTGATGCAGGCGCTGGCGCAGCCCTATGCCGACGTGCCCGAGGCGCGGCTGGCGGTCGCGCAGGCGGCGTGGAACGCGGAGAACGAGGCGGTGGCGCTCGAGGAGGCGCGCGCCGCGCTGAAGCTCAGGCCCGACTGGGAGGTCGCGGCCCTTTTCGTCGGGCAGGTGCTGCAACGCCGCTCCGACGACGAGGCGCTGCGCTACCTGGAGGGCTACCTGCGGGAGCATCCCAAGGCGCGCGACGCGCGGTTGAACTACGCGCGCCTGCTGGTCAACACCAAGAATTATCCCGAGGCCCGCCGGCAATTCGAGATCCTGGTCGCGGAGTTCCCGCAGAACGCCGACGTCGGCATGGCGGTCGCGCTGCTGGCGATGCAGGCAAACGACTTCGATGCGGCGGAAACGCAGTTGAAGCGCGTGCTGGAGCTGAATTACAAGGACCCGGATCTCGCGCGCTTCTACCTCGGGCAGCTGAACGAGGAGCGCAAGCGCTTCGACGACGCGCTCAAGTGGTATGGCACGGTCGCCCAGGGCGAGCAATACATCCCCGCGCAGTCGCGCTACGCGGGCATCCTCGCCAAGCAGGGCAAGCTGCCGGAAGCGCGCAAGCATCTGCAGGAGGCGGGCGCCAGCAATCCCCAGCAGCGCGTGCAGCTGACGCAGGCGGAGGCGCAGCTGCTGCGCGACGCGAGCGCATACCAGGAGGCGTTCGACGTCCTCGGCCAGGCGCTCGCGAAAATGCCCAACTACCCGGACCTGCTCTACGACCACGCGCTGGCCGCGGAAAAGGTGGACCGCCTGGACGTGCTCGAATCGAATCTGAAGCAGCTGATCAAGATGCGGCCCGACCACGCGCATGCCTACAACGCGCTCGGCTACACGCTCGCCGACCGCAACCAGAGGATCGAGGAGGCCTACCGCCTGATCGAGACCGCGCTGAAGCTCGCGCCCGAGGACCCGTTCATCCAGGACAGCATGGGCTGGGTGCTCTACCGCATGGGGCGCAGCAAGGAAGGGCTCGACTGGCTGCAGCGCGCGTTCAAGCAGCGCCCGGACCCCGAGATCGCCGCTCACCTGGGCGAAGTGCTGTGGGCGCTCGACCAGCGCGACGAGGCGCGGAGGATCTGGGCCGTGTCGTTGAAGGCCCATCCCACCAACGAGCTGCTGCAGAGCACCGTCAAGCGCTTCCAGCCGTAGCACCAGGATGAACCGTGCCCACTCGTGCGCCGCGCTGGCCGCGGCCGCCGTGCTCGCCGGCTGCGCGCTCATCGCGCCTGCGCCACCGGCGCCGCCCGCGCCCGCGTTCGACCTCGTCGGGCGCGTCGCGGTCACCTACGACGGCCGCGCCTTCACGTCCGGGGTGCGCTGGCAGCACACCGCGGAGCGCGACGAGCTCTGGCTGCTGACGCCCGCGGGGCAGGCGCTGGCGCACATCGTCGGCGGCGCCGACGGCGCGATCTTCACGGGCGCGGACCGCAGCGAGTACCGGGCGGCCGACATCGCCAGCCTGATCCGCCGCGCGCTTGGCTGGGAGATGCCGGTCACGCTGCTCGCCTGGTGGGTGCAGGGGCAGCTCGCGCCCGGAGCCGTCGTCCAGGCCGTCGAACGCGACGCGCACGGGCGTACCAGTGTGCTCGCGCAGGAAGGCTGGCGCATCGCGTACGTCTATGAATCCGGGGACGCGCCCGATGGCCGGTTGCGGCGCCTCGATCTCGCCGGCGAGAGGCATGAGATCCGGCTCGTGATCGATGCCTGGCGGCGCGGGGCCGAGTAACGATGACCGGCCCGCAGTCATACCCTGCACCGGGAAAGCTCAACCTGATGCTGCGCGTCACGGGGCGCCGCGCCGATGGCTACCACCTCCTGCAGACCGTCATCCGCTTCATCGATTACGGCGACACGCTGACCTTCCGCGTGCGCGAGGACGGGGCGGTCGGCCGGGTGAACGACGTGGCGGGGGTGCCCGCGGCCGAGGACCTGGCGGTGCGCGCGGCGCAGCGTCTCAAGCAGGCCTGCGGAACGCGGCTGGGCGCGGACATCACGCTGGAGAAGCGGCTGCCGCTCGGCGGCGGGCTGGGTGGCGGGAGCTCGGATGCCGCCACCACGCTCCTCGCGCTGAACGACCTGTGGCGCGCGGGGCTCGAGCGGGAGCGTCTGCTCACGCTCGCCCTCGAGCTGGGCGCCGATGTGCCGGTATTCGTGGGGGGCGAGAACGCGCTTGCCGAGGGCGTCGGCGAGCGCCTTACGCCGCTCGACCTGCCTCCGGCCTGGTACCTGGTGCTCACCCCGCCCGTGCAGGTGCCGACCGCGCGGATTTTCTCGCACAATCAATTGAAACGGGACTCAAAACCTATTAGAATCACGGCCTTTTCGGACGAGCAGGCGGGTAACGATCTGGAGCCCGTCGTGTGCCGCGAGTATCCCGAAGTGGCGCGGCACCTGGCGTGGTTGCGGCAGGCGGCGGCGGCATGGGTCACGGGATCGGGCGCGTGCGTGTTTGCCGCGTTTCCGACCGAGCAGGCGGCCCGCCGGGTGTTGAACGAGGCGCCCGAGGGCATGCGGGGATTCATCGCGCGGGGCCTCGACCGGCATCCGCTGCGAGATCTGGCACGCTGAGGCGGACTCGATTTGAGAACGGAATTTGGGGAGTCGCCAAGCTGGTCTAAGGCACCGGATTTTGATTCCGGCATTCGTGGGTTCGAATCCTACCTCCCCAGCCCGATAGTGACGGGACACTCGCCGAGGTCGTAATGCTGCAGGGAAGCACAGCCGAGAGCAGGGGTTTTGACCGCCTGATGGTGTTCACCGGCAACGCCAATCCTCGGCTTGCCGAGGACGTTGCCGGTCACCTGAAGGTCACGCTCGGGCGCGCCAAGGTCGGGCGGTTCAGCGACGGCGAGGTGATGGTCGAGATCCTGGAGAACGTGCGCGGGCGGGATGTCTTCGTGCTGCAGTCGATCTGCTCGCCGACTAACGACAACCTGATGGAGCTGCTGGTGATGGTGGATTCGTTGAAGCGCGCCTCCGCGGGCCGCGTCACCGCCGCCATCCCCTACATGGGCTACGCGCGGCAGGACCGGCGCCCGAGCTCCGCCCGCGTGCCGATTTCCGCCAAGGTGGTCGCCAACATGATGTCCTCCGTAGGCGTGGACCGGGTGCTCACCATGGATCTCCACTCGGAGCAGATCCAGGGATTTTTCGACATCCCGGTGGACAACATCTACTCCAGCCCGATCATGCTGGGCGACGTGTGGAAGCGCGGCTTCAAGAACCTGGTGGTGGTCTCGCCCGACGTGGGCGGTGTGCTGCGGGCGCGGGCGCTTGCGAAGCGGCTCGAGTCCGACCTCGCCATCATCGACAAGCGGCGCCCGCGCCCCAACGTCGCGACCGTGATGAACATCATCGGCGAGGTGGAGAAGCGCACCTGCGTGATCGTGGACGACCTGGTGGACACCGCCAACACGCTGTGCGAGGCTGCCGCGGCGCTGAAGGAGCAGGGCGCCGAGCGCGTGCTCGCCTATTGCACGCACGCTGTCCTCTCCGGAAAGGCGGTGGAGCGCATCACGGGCTCGACGCTCGACGAGCTGGTGGTGACCGACACCATCCCGCTGCGCGAGGACGCCAAGGCGTGCAAGAAGATCCGGGTGCTGACGGTGTCGGGGCTGCTCGCCGAGACCATGCGGCGCATCAGCAACGAGGACTCCGTCAGCTCGCTGTTCGTCGAATAACGATTCAGGAGAACGTGATGAAGATCGAAGTGACCGCATTCCCGCGCGCGCAACAGGGATCGGGTGCGAGCCGCCGCCTGCGCGTCGGCGGGCGCGTGCCGGGCATCGTCTACGGCGCGAGCCAGGCGGCGCAGCAGGTGGAGCTCGACCACAACGCGCTGCTGCTGCAGCTGAAGCAGGAGGCGTTTCACGCCTCGATCCTCGACTTCGCCCTCGACGGGCAGAAGTTCCAGGTCCTGCTGCGCGACTACCAGATGCATCCGTGGAAGCAGCAGGTGCTGCACGTGGACTTCCAGCGCGTGGACAAGAGCCGGAAGATCCACATGCGGGTGCCGGTGCACTTCGTGAACGCCGACGTCGCCCCGGGCGTGAAGGTCGGCGGCGGCGTGGTGCAGCCCGCGCTGAACGCAATCGACATCCAGTGCCTTCCTGACGACCTGCCGGGGTTTATCGAGGTGGATTTGAAGGACATGCAGCTGAACGACACGCTGCACGTCATGGACATTCCGCTGCCTAAGGGTGTCGAGCCGGTGTCGAAACTGAAGCACGAGAACCCGTCGGTCGTGTCGGTGCACGTGCCGAAGGAGATCGTGATCGAGGAAGAGGCGCCGGCGCCGGTCACCGAGATCATCGGCGAGGTCCCGGCCGAGGGCGAGGAAGCGGCCGCGGCTGCCGCCGAGGGCGAGAAGGGCGAGAAGAAGGAGGGCGCCGCCGAGAAGAAGGAAGCGGCTCCCGCCGGGAAGAAGGAAGCGGCTCCCGCCGGAAAGGCGCCTGCCGCCGCCGAGAAGAAGGAGCCCGCCAGGAAAGGGAAGGAATAGGCGGCGCCTTGAAACTCATCGTCGGCCTGGGCAACCCGGGCGACCGCTACCAGGCGACGCGGCATAACGCAGGATTCTGGTTCGTCGAGCGCTTCGCCGCGGAGTCCAAAACGGTGCTGCGCAAGGACGCGAAGTTCGAGGCGCTGGTCGGGCGCCACGAGGCGAGCGGCGCCTGGCTGATGCTGCCCCAGTCGCACATGAACCTCTCTGGCAAGCCGGTCCAGATGCTGGCGAGCTTCTTCAAGATCGCGCCCGCCGACATCCTGGTGGCGCACGACGAGCTCGATTTTCCACCGGGGGTCGCGCGCATCAAGCAGGGCGGCGGCATCGCCGGGCACAATGGCCTGAAGGACATCTCGGCCCGGGTCGGCTCGCACGAGTATTGGCGGGTGCGCATCGGCATCGGCCATCCCGGCGATCCCCACGCCGTCACCGACTATGTCCTCCACAAGCCGTCACAGGAAGACCGTGCCGCCATCGACGCCGCGATCGCGCGCGCGCTGGAGGTGCTGCCGCTCATGCTCGCCGGCGACCAACAGGGCGCAATGCTCAAGCTCCACACCGAGCCGGAGCCCGCGCGTGCGGAAGCAATTGCGAAGAAGCAGGTGAAAGCGGCGGAAGGCCCTGCGAAGCCCGGCAAACCCGCCCAAACGATCAAGAAGTCCAAGGCCGAGAAGGCTGCCCAGACGGCGAAGGCGGAGAAGGACGACAAAGCCGGCGTGGGCGGCACGATCAGCTCCTTCTTCAAGAAGCTCATCCCGGGCTCCGACGCCGCGCGCAAGAAATGAGCCTTCGATGCGGCATCGTGGGCCTGCCCAACGTCGGCAAGTCCACGCTGTTCAACGCGCTCACGAAGGCCGCGGTGCCCGCCGCGAACTATCCGTTCTGCACGATCGAGCCGAATGTCGGAGTCGTGCCGCTGCCGGATCCGCGCTTGAGGCAGATCGCGGCGATCTCTCGCTCCCCCAAGGTCACGCCCGCGGCGGTGGAATTCGTGGACATCGCGGGGCTCGTTGCCGGCGCCTCCAAGGGGGAGGGACTCGGTAACCAGTTCCTCGCGCACATCCGCGAGACCGACGGCATCATCGATCTCGTGCGCTGCTTCGAGGACGAGAACGTCGTGCACGTCGCGGGGCGCGTCGATCCGGTCGCCGATATCGAGACCATCCAGTTGGAGCTCGCGCTGGCCGATCTCGCGACGGTGGACAAGGTGCTCGACCGCGTCGTGCCCAAGGCCAGATCGGGCGACGACGAGGCGATCCGGTTCGAGTCCGTGTTGAAGCGCGTGCGCGAGCGGCTGGATCAGGGCAAGCCTGCGCGCGGCCTCGCGCTCCAGGCCGAGGAGCTCAAGCTGCTGCAGCCGCTGTGCCTGATGACGACCAAGCCCGCGATCTACGTCGCCAATGTGTCCGAGGACGGGCTCTCGGACAATCTGCTGCTCGATCGCGTGCGCGAGTTCGCGGCGCGCGAGGGCGCGCCGGTGGTGGCGATCTGCGCGGCGCTCGAAGCGGAGATGGTCGACATGGGCGAGGAGGACAAGCGGGCGTTCCTCGCCGACATCGGGCTCGAGGAGCCCGGCCTCGACCGGCTCGCGCACGCCGCCTATGGACTCCTCGGGCTGCAGACCTTCTTCACCACCGGGCCCAAGGAAACGCGGGCCTGGACGATACACAAGGGAGAGACCGCCGCGCAGGCGGCTGGCACGATCCATACCGATTTCGAGCGCGGCTTCATCCGCGCGGAAGTCATCTCGTGCGAGGATTTCATTGCGTGCGGGGGCGAGCAGGGCGCGAAGGAGGCGGGAAAGATGCGCCTCGAAGGCCGGGATTACGTCGTGCGCGACGGCGACGTCATCTATTTCCGCTTCGCGGTATGAGAATTCATGAAGGAGGTGGGAAATGGCGAGCAAACTGAAGCTGCCGGCGCTCGACCCGGCGCAGGTCGAAGCCAGGATCGGGTCGGCCTATCCGGAGCCGTTCAAGTCCCGGGTCTCCGGCCGCCGCAAGCAGCGCCTGGGCGACGCGCTGGGACTGAAGAACTACGGGGTCAATCTCACGACCATTCCCCCGGGCGCGGTGTCGGCGCTGCGCCACTGGCACTCCCACGAGGACGAGTTCATCTACATGGTGAGCGGCGAGCTTGTGCTGGTCACCAACGACGGCGAGCAGCGGCTCACCCCCGGCATGTGCGCGGGCTTTCCGGCGGGAAGAGCGGACGGTCACTGCCTCGTCAACCGCACCGGCAAGGATGCCGTCTATCTCGAGGTGGGCGACCGCCGACCGGAGGACGCGGTGACCTATCCCGACGACGACATCGCGGGGCAGGCGACGCCACACGGGCGGCGCTTCACGCGCAAGAACGGTACGCCCTACTAACGCGAATCAGCCCTTCGAAGCCGGCGCGGCCGGCTTGAGACTGATCACCACCACTCCCACGAGCACGAGCGCCGCTCCGGCAAGCTGAAGCGGCGTCATCACTTCCTCCAGGCCGAGCCACCCGAACGCGATGGTAGTCACGGGGCCGAGCGCGCCGATGATGGCGACCGTGTTGGCGCCGACCCGTCGCAATGCCTCGGAGGTCATGAAGACCGGCAGCGCCGTGGAGAAGACCGCCATCGCGATCGCATAGCCGTAGACCGGCGCCGGAACGTCGAGCGCCGAGAGCGGCCGCAGCAGCAGGAACTGCAGGATGCAGGCGACGCTCGCCGCGCTCATCGCGTAGGCGGTGAAGCGCACCGAGCCCACGCGCGAGATGACCTCGGCGCCGGCGACGAGATAGACGGCGTAGCAGATCGAGCTCGCAAACGCGAACCCCGCGCCGAGCCAGAAGTTCTTCTGCTCCCCTTCCAGCGATTGTGCGAATACGAGCAGCAGTCCGGCATAGGTGAGGACCAAAGCCACGACCTCGCGCCCGGTCACACCCTTGCGCAGGAGCACCGCCGACAGGATCACCACGATGGTCGGATACGTGAAGAGCAGCAGGCGCCCGAGCCCCGCCGGGATGTACTGCAGCGCGAGGAAGTCGAGAAAGCTCGCCCCGTAGTAGCTCAGGATGCCGAGCGCCACGACTGCGGCGAGCTCGCGCCCGGCGAGCGGGCGGTGCCCGGTCGCGCTCCTCACCCACAGCGCCGCCGCGATGAAGAACGGCACCGAGAACACCATGCGCAGCGCGAGCAGCGTGATGGGATCGGTGACCCAGGCGTAGGCGAGCTTGATGAAGATCGGCCGCAGCGAGAAGAAGACGACGCCGCCGACCGCCAGCAGCAGCCCGGCGACGAACCAGCCGCGGCTTCTTTCACCCATGCCCTGATTTTGCTACGGGCGCTGCCCGTCCGGCCACTGTCCACCCATTGGAAACGTTAAGGTGTCAGGAACCTTTTGGTTTAAGGTTCCTGACACCTTTTCCTGCGGTAAGCTTGGGACGACAACAAGAACTGCATCGTTCGTGGAAGAGAAAACCCATCCCCTCTTCGCGCTGAAAGTGCGCGACTTTCGCCTGTACTGGCTGGCCCTGGTCACGCAGGTCGTCGGCCAGCACATGTTTGCGTTCACGCTGGGCTGGCTCACCTTCGAGATCACGGGATCGATGGCGCAACTGGGCTTGATCCACCTGTGTGGTTTCGTGCCCCAGTTCACCCTGACGCTGCTGGGCGGCGTGCTCGCCGACCGCATCGACGCGCGCAAGCTGATCGGTGCCGCGCAGGCCAATGCCGCGATCGCAATGATCATGGTCGGCGCGGTGACGCTCGCCGGCGTGGCGCAGCTGTGGCACCTCGCGCTCGGGGCGTTTCTGTGGGGGCTGTCGGCGTCCATCGACGAGCCCGCGCGCGCGTCGTTCTTCCCGCGCCTGCTGCCGCGCGCGCTGGTGCGCTCCGCGGTGCCGCTGATTTCCATGGCTTTCGGCAGCAGCCGGGTGATTGCCCCCTCGATCGCGGGATTTCTCATTGCCGCGGCGGGCGCGCCGGCCACTTTTCTCGCATGCGCGGCGGCGGTCAGCACGATGACCGCGGTCTTGTTCCTGGTACGCCCTGCGCACAGCACCGGGCGTTCGCATGAGAGCCTCCTCAACAGCTTCGCCGAGAGCCTGCGCTACATACGCGCCAACGAGGCATTCGCCAGTGCCATCACCGCGGCGCTGCTCAACGCGACGCTCGCCATGGGCTTCATCCACATGCTCCCGGTATTCGCCAAGGATGTGCTGCACGTCGACTCGCGGGGCCTGGGCATCCTCGCCGCCGCCGCCGGTGTCGGCTCCCTGGCGGGCTTCATGTCCTATTCCTGGCTCCAGGCGCGCCTGTCGCCGAGAAACGTGATCGTGTGCGCACTGACCGTTTATAACCTGGCGCTGATCGGACTGGCGTTCAGCGACTGGTACTGGCTTTCCTTCTGCGCGATACTCGTGGCCGGGCTGTGCCATGGCTACTTCATAACCTGCGTGCAGGTGATGCTGCAGGTCCTGGTCGAGGACCATTACCGCGGGCGGGTGATGAGCATGTTCGCGCTGGTCTGGAGCCTGATGTTCCTGAGCGGATTCCTGTTGAATGCCGCGGGGGAGTGGGTGGGCCCAAGCCTGGCGCTTGCGGGCGGCTCGGCGATTGTGCTGGCCTACGTATGGCTGTCGCTGGTGCGTGCGACGGCATTGAAGAAGGTGGTCCTGGCGCCCAAGCCAGGCTGAGTGCTTAACACAGAGGAGCTATCCCGATGATCATCGATTCCCAGGTCCACGCCTACGAGGCAAACACTCCGAAGCGCCCGTGGAAGAACGTGCCGAACTGGCCGCCGAGCGCCACGGGCGACGAAACCGTGGCGGCGATGGACCGGCTCGGCATCGACGGCGCGATCTTCATTTCCGCCTTCTCGCTCTACCAGTACGACGCCAGCTACGCCGTGGAAGTGCAACGCAAGCACCCCGGCCGCTTCGCCCTGGTCAAGCCGGTCAACCCGGACGATCCGGCGGTGGCGGACGTCATCGCCGACTGGAAGAAGACGCCGGGCACGGTCGGCGTGCGCATCATGCTGACGAAGGATCCGGGGCGCGACCGCGATCCCAGGGACCCGGGCCTCGACCGGATCTGCCGCGCGGCCGCAAGGCACGGTTTTCCGGTCAACGTCCTGTTCTGGGGCAACCTGGAAGCGGGCACGACGCTGATCGACAGCCACCCCGATACGCGATTCATCATCGACCATCTCGCCATCCTGCAGCCGCGCACGCCGCCCGCGCCGCCGCAGCCCTGGGCCGACCTGCCGAAGGTGCTGGAGCTCGCGAAGCGCAAGAACGCGGTGATAAAGATCAGCGGCGCCTGCACGCTCTCGAAGGAGCCGTATCCCTTCAACGACATCTGGGATCCGCTCCGGCGCATCTTCGATGCGTGGGGCATCGAGCGCTGCCTGTGGGGCACCGACTGGACCCGCGCCTTCGCGGTCGTCAACTACGAGCAGGCAGTGAAGCCCTTCCTCGAGACGAAGCGCCTGAGCGCAAGCGAACGCGCGACGCTGATGGGCGGCGCCTGCGCCAAGGCCTACGGCTGGCAGCCGAAGCAGAAGAAGGCGTGACGGCGGGACCCCATCGTGTCGAATGTCGCGGTCATAGGCAATACGGCGCGTGCGATCGGCGCCGTGTGCGCGGCGGACCTCACGTTGTCGGGGCACGCCGTCCGCTTTGCGGTCTTTCCGGAGCAGGCGGATCAGATTCCGGCCGTGCGCAATGCGGGCGGTTTCACCGTTGAAGGCGACGCGAAGCACCTCGTCTCGAAGAAGACCGGATTCGCCAGGCTCGAGCGGATCTGCGACACCACCGGCGAGGCGCTGAAGGATGCGGGGGCCGTGCTGATCGAGGTGGACATGCACTAGCTCGAAGAGAAGTTCAGCGCGATGATCCCCGAGCTCGCGCGCGGCGCGGTGGTGCATGTACAGAGCCACGGCTACTGGCCGGCCGCGCGCCTGACACCGCTGCTCCGCAAGGCGGGCCGCGCGGATGTGATCGTAACCGAAGCGCCCGCGCCGACGCATGCCGCGCGGATCGAAGGCACGGTGGTGACGCCGAGGGGGCTGCGCAAGGGTATCCGGATCGCGACGGTGCCGGCTTCGCGCTCGCAAGAAGCGCTCGCGGCTCTCAGGCCGCTGTTCCCGGATTTCGCGGCGGCGTCATCGGTGCTCCAGACCGGGCTCGAGAACCTCAACCTGATCGTGCATCCGGCGATGATTCTGCCGAACGTCGGCGCGATGGAGCGCGCGAAGCTCGAGGGCAGGAAGTTCGGCTTCTACCAGGAGGGCGTGGTGCCCGCGGCGGGCGTGCTCGGTGAAGCGCTCGATGCCGAGCGCAAGCTCGTGTGCGAGGCCTACGGCGTCGCGCACACGCCGATGGCAGGAGCGATCGAGCAGTACTACGGCTTCCGGAGCAGCACCTTCTACGAGGCGATGCAGAATCCCGTCTACAAGTCCTTTCCCCCGTTTCAGCCGGACATCTGGCGCGAGTGGGCGTCGGTGGACCTCCCCTACGCCATCGTGCCCTGCGTGCAGCTCGCCGATCAGGCGGGGATCCGGGTGCCGCTGCACCGCGCCTTCGCGGAAGTTCTCGGCGTGCTGCTCGGCGTCGACCCGTGGCGGTGCGGGCCGGCGCTGGCGGACATGGATCTCCAGGGCACGCCGGAAGCGGTCAGGAAGCGGGTGCTCGGCCTAAAATGAGGCCACTGCCATGCCGAGAAGCAAGGTCACCATCCCCGACGTAGCCGAAGCAGGTCCCGGGCTGTGGTCGAACTGCATTCGCGCCGGGGATTTCCTCTTCATCTCCGGCCAGGTGGCCCGTCCGCTGGACGGCGCCAGGACGCTGGTGGGCGGCAACGAGTACGAACAGGCCAGGCAGATCTTCACGCGCATCAAGTTGATCTGCGAAGGCGCGGGCGGCAGCCTCGAAGACATCGTCAAGATGACCATCTACCTGGTCGATATCCGGAAGAACACCGAGGTTTGGCGCGCGCGGCGGGAGTTCTTCAGCGGCGACTTTCCGGCTTCTACGCTTGTCGAGGTGCGGGCGCTGGGCACGCCCGAAACGCTGGTCGAAATCGAAACGGTCGCGTATCTGAGGCAGCCGGCGCGCTGAAGCCTACCTGGACGCGCGTCGCGCGGCGCGGGCGCGCGCCGCCTCGCCGAAGGCCGTGTACAGCGCGCCCGAGAGCGCGTGCTCCTCGGGCTGCCATTCCGCGTGCCACTGCACGCCGACGATGAACTGTGTCTCGTCACCGTAGCGCAGGCCTTCGATCACCCCGTCCGGGGATATCGCCTCGACGACGAGGCCCTGGCCCAGGCGATCCACGCCCTGGCCATGCAGCGAGTTGACCATCATTTCGTCGCGCCCCACCAGCGACTGGAACAGGCCGCCCGGGGTCAGCCGTACCGGGTGATTCAGCCGGTAGATCTCTTCGTGCGTGACGTCCTCGCGGCGCGGCATGCGGTGGTCGTTCTTTCCCGGCAGCTGGTGGATGCGGTAATGGAGCGACCCGCCCAGCGCAACGTTGATCTCCTGGATGCCGCGGCAGATGCCGAACACCGGGACGCGCTCGGCTATGCAGGCGCGCACCAGCGGCAGGACGAGCGCGTCGCGGCCCGGATCGACGGGCTCGTCGTCGGGAAACGGGGGCCCGTCGTAGTGATGCGGCTCGACGTTTGCGAGCCCCCCGGTCAGAAGGAAGCCGTCCATGCGCGACACGAGCTCCGCCGCGCCCTCCGCCCCGCCCACGGGCGGCATCAGCACCGGGATGCAATCCACCATCTTCATGAGCGACCGGACGTAGCGATCCGCGGTGGCGTACATCGGCAGCCGCCGCCGGTCGTCCGGATGCCGGGAGTTGGCGGACACGCAAATGAGGGGGCGCGGTGCAGGAGTCGTCATGGCACGGGTATCCCGATTGTACTGCGGTATAGTGGGCTCGCCCTGGGCGGCAACGAAACGCGTGCCCGGCTGGTGATACGAATTCAAAGGAGGAAGCCATGACAAGAAAAGCAATTGTCGCAGCACTGCTCGCCGGCGCAAGTATCGCAGCACAGCCTGCGCAAGCGCAGGGCGGTTCCGTGCCCAAATACCCCGAACGCCCCATCCGGCTCATCGTCGGATTTCCGCCGGGCGGCGCGACCGACATCCTCGCGCGCATCCTGGCGCAGCACATGGGCGATTCGATCGGCCAGACGGTGGTGGTCGATAATCGCGGCGGCGCGACCGGCACCATCGCGGCGGCGATCGCCGCGAAGGCACCGCCGGACGGCTATACGGTCATGATGGTGCCGAGCGGCCCGTACACCATCAGCCCCAGCGTAATCCGCAAGCTGCCCTACGATGCCGTGCGGGATTTCACGGGGGTTTCGCTGCTCGTCTGGGTGACCAACGTCATCGTGGTGCCGCAAAACTCACCGAACAAGACGTTGCAGGAGCTCATCCGCATGGCGAAGGAGAAGCCCGGGAAGGTCACTTTTTCGTCGGCCGGGCCGGGATCCCTGCATCATCTGTCGGGCGAAGTGCTGAAGCGCCTCACGGGCACGGACATGATCCACGTCCCGTTCAAGGGGGCAGGTCCCGCCATGGCGGCGATGGCGGGCGCCGAAGTCGACTTCGGCTTCACTTCGATGCCTTCGGCGGTGCCCCTCATCCATGCAAAGAGGATCAGGCCGCTCGCCGTGACGAGCGCAAAGCGCATGCCGGCGTTGCCCGACACGCCGACCATGGCTGAAGCCGGCGTTCCACCGCCCCCGGGGCTCGACATCCGGGAGTGGTACGGCGTGATCGCGCCCGCCGCGACCCCGGCGGCTATCGTCAATAAGCTCAACGCCGAGATGGTAAAGGTGTTCAAGCGCCCGGATGTGCAGAAGCGGCTCACCGAGATGGGCGCGGAGTACGTGGGCAGCACCCCGCAGGCGCTGAGCAAGCAGCTCGCGAACGACGTCAGGACGTGGGCGAAGTGGGTGAAGGAGACGGGCGCGCGCGTGGAGT
>DATBMB010000125.1:0-12890 GCA_036555035.1 Burkholderiales bacterium
AAAGCGCAAGCCCGACTTCAAGGGGCGTTAGTACGTGACGAGGAATGGCGCGGGTCCTGTCAGAACGGTCGGGGCCCGCTCCGAGGCTTCCCGCGCATCCGGGCAATAGACCTAGCCGTCGCGTTCTCTGGAGTCAGTACCAGTACCGGAAGCCTCGGATCAAACCCCGACCCTTCTGCCACCCGCGCAGCTCGGCACACCCGCGGGCCGGGTGGCAGGGCGGTTGGGATCTGGTTCGGGATTCCGGTACGGGTACTGACCGTCCCGGAGAGTTGTCCTGATCAATTGACCCAGTGGGCTCGGAAATCCGGAGAAGATCACGACCGCTCTGACAGGACCCGGCCCGCAGCATACGTGCTGCGCTCAGGATGAACGGCCGGTTTCTTGGGATGGGTTTCTCATCACTTTCCCTAGATCTGCACCTGGGTGCCGAGCTCGATCACGCGGTTCGTGGGGATGTTGAAGTATTCGACCGCGCTGCCGGCGTTGCGCGTCATCGTCGCGAAGATCCGCTCGCGCCACAGCGCCATGCCGCCGACCGCGCCCGCGACCGGGATCACGGTCTCGCGCGAGAGGAAGAACGAGGTCTGCATCAGGTCGAACGCGAGCCCCTGCGCGGGCGCGAGCTCGGAGAGCGCGTGCCACACGTCGGGCCGGTCCATGAAGCCGAACGCGAGCGTCACCCGGTAGCATTCGTTGCCCAGGGCCTGTACCGCGACGCGCTCCTCCGGCGCCACCATCGGCACGTCCTTCATTGAGACAGTGAGGAACACCACCCGCTCGTGCAGCACCTTGTTGTGGTAGAGATTGTGCAGCAGCGAGTGCGGGACCACGTCGGGGGTCGCGGTCAGGAACACGGAGGTGCCGGGCACGCGCCGCGGCGCCTCCCGGAACAGCGACTCGAGGAACGGCTCCAGCGGCACGGTGGACGCCCGCATCCGCTCGAACAGGATCCCGCGCCCGCGCAGCCAGGTCATCGTCAGCGTGAACATCGCCACTCCGAGCACCAGGGGGAACCAGCCGCCGTCGATGAACTTGAGCAGGGCCGACGAGAAGAACGCGATGTCGATGACGAAGAAGAACGCGGTCGCGGCGATGCATAGCGCGAGCGGGTAGCCCCAGCCGTAGCGGATCACGAAGAAGGTGAGGACCGTGGTGACGGTCATGGTGCCGGTGACCGCGACGCCGTAGGCCGAGGCGAGATTGGAGGAGTTGCCGAAGCCCAGCACGGCGGCGACTACCAGCACGAGGAGCGCCCAGTTGATCGCGGGAATGTAGATCTGGCCGATTGTCCTCGCCGAGGTGTGCACGACGTGCATGCGCGGGAGGAAACCGAGCTGGATCGCCTGCCGCGTAAGCGAGTACGTGCCCGAGATCGTCGCCTGCGAGGCAATCACGGTCGCCGCCGTGGCGAGCGCCACCATCGGGTAGAGCGCCCACGAGGGGAACGCGAGGTAGAACGGGTTCGATATCGCCTCGGGATTGGCGATCAGCAGCGCCCCCTGGCCGAAATAATTGAGCACGAGCGCGGGCAGCACCAGGCCGAACCAGGCCGCGCGCACCGGCCACCTGCCGAAATGCCCCATGTCGGCGTAGAGCGCTTCCGCCCCGGTGAATGCGAGCAGCACCGCCCCCAGCACGACGAACGAGGCGAAGCTGTGGCCGGTGACGAATCCGAACGCATGCCGGGGATCGAGCGCCCCGAGCACCACCGGGTGCTGCACGATGTTCCAGATGCCGACCGCGCCGAGCGCGAGAAACCACAGCAGGCACACCGGTCCGAACAGGGCGCCCACGACCGCGGTTCCGTGCCGCTGGAAGAGAAACAGCGCGATCAGCACGCCGATCGCCACGGGCAGCACGTAGGGCTTCAGCGCGGAGGTGCCGACCTCCAGCCCCTCCACCGCGGAAACGACCGATATCGCCGGCGTGAGCACCGCCTCGCCGTAGAAGAGCGAGGCCCCGAACAGCCCCAGCATCAGGATGAACGGCCGCAGGCCCGCGCGCCCGCGCACGGCGGAGGTGGCAAGCGCGATCAACGCCATGGTGCCGCCCTCGCCCCGGTTGTCGGCTCGCATCACCAGCACGACGTACTTGAGCGATACGACGATGATGAGAACCCAGAATATCGCCGACAGTCCGCCGAGGATGTTCGCCGCCGTCAGCGCGATCCCGTGCCCCGGAGCGAAGGTCTCCTTGACCGCGTAGAGCGGGCTTGTGCCGATATCGCCGTAAACGACGCCGAGCGCGAGCAGGGTAAGGGCAGCCCGCGACTGCTGCGTGTGTGAGCCTTCGGCCAAATCGGGGTCCCTGAGTGGAGGCGCGTGAATACTACTCCCGCAGTGCACAAATCTCAAAGTTACCGGCAACGCCAGAAACAGGAAGGGGGGCCGTGGCCCCCCTTCTGTCGCGCTTCCGGGCGTCCGGCTCAGCCGCCGCCGCCTTCGTAGGCCGCCTCCTTCTTCTTCCGTATCGCGGGCAGGATCATGATCACCAGGATGAACACGGCCGCGAGCATGAACCCCAGGCTGATCGGACGCGTGAAGAACACGGTGGGGTCCCCGCGCGAGATGAGCAGCGCCCGGCGCAGGTTCTCCTCCATGAGCGGTCCCAGCACGAAGCCCAGTATCAGCGGCGCCGGCGGGCAATCGAGCTTGACCAGCACGTAGCCGATCAGGCCCATCGCGGCGACCAGGTAGAGGTCCATCGGGCTGTTGTTCACGCTGTAGTTGCCGACCGCGCAGAACATGATGATGGAGGGGAACAGCCAGCGGTAGGGCACCTTGAGCAATTGCACCCACATCCCCACCAGCGGAAGGTTCAGGACGACCAGCAGCAGGTTGCCGATCCACATGCTTGCGATGAGGCCCCAGAAGAGGTCCGGCTTGGCCGTCATCACCTGCGGCCCCGGCGCGATGCCCTGGATGGTGAGGGCGCCCAGCATCAGCGCCATGGTGCCGCTGCCGGGTATGCCCAGGGTCAGCGTCGGGATGAACGCGGTCTGCGCCGCAGCATTGTTGGCCGCCTCGGGGCCGGCGACGCCCTCGATGGCGCCCTTGCCGAAGCGCGACTGATCCTTGGCGACCTTCTTCTCCACCATGTAGGCAGAGAACGCCGCGATCGAGGGTCCGGTCCCGGGTAGCGTGCCGAAGAAAGCCCCAACCCCTGTGCCGCGAATAATCGGCATGGCGGAGGCCTTAAGGTCCGCCCAGGTCGGCATGATGTTCTTGATCTTGCTGGTGAACACCTCGCCCCGCTCCTTGGTTTCGAGGTTCTTCACGATCTCGGATACGGCGAACAGGCCAACCGCGATCACCGTGAAGCCCATGCCGTCCGTCAGCTCCGCGATGCCGAAGGAATAGCGCGCCATCCCGGAATTGACGTCGGTGCCGACGATGCCAATCAGCAGCCCGAGCACCACCATGGCGAGCGCCTTCACCATGTCGCCGCTCGAAAGGCAGGCCGCGGCGATCAGCGCCATCAACATCAGCGAGAAGTACTCCGGCGCGCCGAACTTCAGCGCCATCTCCGCGATCGGCGGCCCGAACATGGCAATCAGGAGCGTGCCGACGCAGCCGGCGGTGAACGAGCCGATGGCGCAGATCGCCAGCGCCGGCCCGGCTCGCCCCTGCCGCGCCATCTGGTAGCCGTCGATGCACGTCACCACGGATGCCGTTTCGCCCGGCAGGTTCATCAATATGGACGTGGTCGAGCCCCCGTACTGAGACCCGTAATAAATCCCGGCCAGCATGATGAGCGCGGGGATCGGCGGCAGGTTGAACGTGATCGGCAGCAACATGGCGATCGTGACCAGGGGGCCCACGCCGGGCAGCACGCCGATCGCGGTGCCGACGAACACGCCTACGAAGCAGTAGATCAGGTTCTGCAGCGACAGCGCGACGCTGAAGCCGAAGATGAGGTTGTTGAAGATTTCCATGTCAGTCCCACCAGAAGAGGCGATAGGGCATGCCGAGGCCCCAGATGAACACGGCCCATGCGAACGTGGTCATGACCACGGTCAGAATGATGACTTCCTTCAGCCTGAACTCATGGCCCGCCAGCGCGGAAATGAAGAACAGCACGACCAGCGAAGGGATCATTCCAATGCGGTCCATCAGCCAGCCGTAGACGAAGAACGCCAGCGTGATCAGCGCCAGCGCCTTCCAGCCCCAGATGCCCTCCACCTTCTCCTTGGTGCGCAGGCCGCGCAGGCCGACGTAGACGCCGAAGGCGATGAAGATGCCCGCGAGCACGCGCGGAAAGTACCCGGGACCCATGCGCAGCGCCGAGCCGAACGGATAGTCGAGCGCCATGTAGAACGCGATGGCGCCGATGACTATCATCAAGAGGCCGGCCAGAAAATCCTTGTTCTCGAGCAGGTTGACCTTCAATCTCCCTCCTTTACCTGACCGCCAGACGCAACCGGGATACGCGCGGACCGGAAGCGGCCACTCCCGGTCGAGCGCCAAGCGCGTTGCGTGGTCGTGAAACTGCCAGTTATTGCCACCAGCGGAAAATGCTCCGGCGCTCCGTGTTTACTTATCCGCCGGGCCTCCTCCGGTGGGCGCGACAAAGTGGGACAACGCCCCGATACGGCAGGGGTCCACTATGTGCAACGATTCTAGCGGAAAAAGGTACGGATATCGAGGGCGACCACTTGGCTGGCGGGGATGGGCCCCGATAACCTGACGCCTTACTGACAAGGGGTAGACCTCCGGGCGGCAGTCGCCCGGCTCCGGGATGCGGCGGGGCGGAAGACGCCACGCCGCACCAATATCGAGCGTCCAAAGGGACCCCGCTGAGTCAGGTGGCATCGGGCGGGGACGAGCCGGCCGCGGCCCGGGCCAGGCGATCGTTGATCGCCGCCCACTCCGGCGCCAGCGGCGGCTGCTCGACCAGGATCGAGTCGCACCGCGCCGCATCCAGCGTCCGCAGATTCGAATACAACTCGTGTGCGTAGCCCGCCGCCTCCCGCGGCGCGGCGATCCACTGCAGGCCCGGCCGAAGCGCCCGTGCCTCCGACAACGCGAGTACCGCGACCGCCTTGCCCTGACCTATCAAGGTTGCGGCGAACTCAGGAAGCAGGCGGCCCTCGACCAGTGTGAGCGGGGTCTGCGGCGCGTAGTGCGCCGCGAGCGTGCCCGGAGCGCGCGGCGCGTTCTCCGCAGGGGCGCGAAGTGGCATCCCCAGCGCCTGCTCGATCTCGGCCGCGGTAATCCACCCCGGGCGCAACAGGGCGGGATGCCCGCCCGACAGGTCCACGATCGTTGACTCGATCCCGATCCTCGCCTCGCCCCCGTCGAGCACGCAGTCCACCGCCGCGCCGAACTCGCGCCGCACGTGCTCGGCGGTGGTGGCGGAGACGCGCCCGTGGCGGTTGGCGGAGGGCGCGGCGATGCCGCCGCCGAAACGCGCCAGCAGCTGCTGCGCCAGCGGGTGCGCAGGCACTCGCAGCGCTACCGTGTCCTGCCCGCCGGTCACGACGTCGCTCACTCCGGATGCGCGCCTCAGGATCACCGTGAGGGGTCCCGGCCAGAATTTCCGGGCGAGCCTGCGCGCGGCCTCCGGCACCTCGCGCGCCCAGTTGGCGAGCTGCACTGCGTCCGCGAGGTGCACGATCACCGGGTGCGCCGCCGGGCGTCCCTTCGCCTCGAAGATTCTGCGCACCGCCGCCGGATTTCCCGCGTCGGCGCCCAGGCCGTACACGGTCTCGGTGGGAAACGCGACCAGCCCGCCCGCCCTCAACACGGCGACCGCCCTGGACAACTCGGAGTCGTCAACCATGTCAGTCGTGGAGCTTCAGGCCGACCCGGGTGACGACGCCTCGCTCCACTTCCCGCACCACCAGTACCACCGCGCCCGCGCGCAGCCGGTCACCCACCATGGGCACGCCCCGGAACGCGCGGCTCATGAACGCGGCAAGCGTCTCGTCGGGCCCGTGACCGGGAAAGCGGATGCCGTAGACCTCTTCCACGTCCGCGACCCGGGCGTCGCCCGCCAGCACGAAATCGCCGAAGAAGCGGTGCTCCTCGAGGCGCGCCGGGCCGTGCGCCACGCCGAACATGCGGTTCAGCGACTCCACGTGCTCCGGCACCGCCAGCACGTACACGAAATCGCCGGCCTCGAGGGGGCCGAGGGTCGCGACGTTCATCACCTGCGTGCCGCGGATGACGCTGGCGATCTCGACCTCCGGCGGCAGCGGCAGCTGCGTCGGCGCCTTGCCCGCCGCGATGCTGTCGGCTTCGAGCTGGTAGCCGAGCAGCTCGTGGTGGAACTGCCCCGGGATGTCGAGGTCGATCTGCTGCAGCGGCTTCACCCGCGGCGGCACCTCGAGGTTGAGCACGCGCGCGAGCGGCGCGATCGTCCACCCCTGCACCAGGAGCGACAGGAGGACCACGATGAACGTGGTGTTGAAGTAGACGTGGTCCTGGTCGAGCCCGGCGAGCAGCGGGAACGTCGCCAGCACGATCGGTACCGCGCCACGCAGCCCCACCCAGCTCATGAAGAGCTGCTCGCGCCAGGGCACCCGGAACGGCAGCACGCTGACCCACACGGCCAGCGGCCGGGCCACCAGCATCAGGCCAAGCGCCACGGCGAGCGCCGGCAGCGCTACCGGCAGGAACTCGGAGGGCGTGACCAGCAGCCCCAGCAGCAGGAACATCATGATCTGCGCGAGCCACGCGAGCCCGTCGTTCACGCGGCGGATGTCGCGCATCGCCTGCAGGGACGAATTGCCGAGGATGACGCCCGCGAGGTAGATCGCGAGAAAGCCGCTGCCGCCGGCCACCGTGATGAGGCCGTAGGTGGCCACGCCTCCCGCCACCGCGAGCAGCGGGTAGAGCCCGGTTTCCAGGGAGAGGTGGTTGATGAGCCAGGCGAGCGCGCGCCCCGCCACGTAGCCGCCTACCGCCCCCAGCGCCATCTGCTTCACGAACTCGACGGCCACGCCCGCCGTGAGCGAAATGTGCCCCGCCGCGAGCGCCTCCACCAGCACCACGACCAGGAACACCGCCATGGGATCGTTGCTGCCCGACTCCACCTCCAGCGTCGCGCGCACCCGCTGCTGGAGCTCCATGCCGCGCGACTGCAGCAGCGCGAACACGGCGGCCGCATCCGTGGAGCCGACGATGGAGCCGATCAGCAGCCCCTGCATCCAGTGAAGGTCGAACAGCCAGGTCGCGAAAGCGCCGGTGATGACGGCGGTGACGACCACCCCCAGCGTGGCGAGGGTCACGGCGGGACGCAGCGCCACGCGGAAGCTCTCGGCGTTCGTCCGCACGCCGCCGTCGAACAGGATCACCGCGAGCGCGAGCGTGCTCCCGAGGTACGCGAGCTCGAAATTGTTGAACTTGAAGCCGCCGGGGCCGTCCTCCCCGGCGAGCATCCCGAGCACCAGGAACACGAGCAGGATGGGCGCGCCGAAACGCGAGGAGAACGCGCTCGCGAGTATGCTCGCCACGACCAGCAGCGCGCCGTAGAAGATCAGCTCGTTGGAAAACGCCATCGGGATGGATTATGTCAGCCGCTTGCAGCTTTGCCATCCAGTGCGTTGCGCAGCAGGACGTAGCCGAGGACCCCTGCCACGAGCGAGCCGGTCAGGATGCCGAGACGGTCAAGTCCATTGAAGGAAAGGTTTGCCTCCTCGAACGCCAGCGAGGCGATGAAGAGACTCATCGTGAAGCCGATGCCGCAGAGCAGCGAAACCCCCACCATGTGCGGCCAGCGGACCTCCTGCGGCAGGACTGCCAGGCCCAGTCGCACGGCGAGCCAGCTTGCGGCAAGAACACCGACCAGCTTGCCGAGAACCAGGCCCAGCGCAATGCCGAGCGGGACGGGGTGAAGCAGGTCGGCCGCCGACAATCCCGTCACCGGAACCCCGGCGTTCGCAAAGGCGAACATCGGCAGGATTCCGAATGCAACCCAGGGATGGAGCGTGTGCTCGAGGCTCTTGAGCGGCGATTGCCACGCATCGGAGTCCTCCGGCTCCCCGCCGGCGGAACGAATCGGGATGAAGAATGCCAGGATGACTCCGGCCAGCGTGGCGTGGGCTCCGGACTTCAGCACGGCCACCCACAACGGCACGCCAACGAGCAGATAGGCCGCGGGGCGCACGACACCGGACCGGTTGAGCACGGCGAGGACGAGGATGAACAGGGCCGCCGCCAGGAGCGCGGTTCCCGATATCTGCTCGGTGTAGAACACCGCGATCACGGCAATCGCGCCCAGGTCGTCGAATATCGCAACGCTGAGCAGGAACACCTTCAGGGCCACCGGCACGCGTTCGCCCAGCAGGAGAAGGACCCCCAGGGCAAACGCGATGTCGGTCGCCGCGGGAATCGCCCACCCGCGCATGGCCGCGGGGTCACCCCAGTTCGTAACGGCATACACTGCGGCGGGCGCGAGCATCCCGCCTGCCGCCGAGATCGCCGGCAGGGCGGCCTGCCGGATGCTCGAGAGGTGCCCTTCGATCAATTCGCGCTTGAGCTCCATGCCGACGAGCAGGAAAAACACGGCCATGAGACCGTCGTTGATCCAGAGCAGCAGCGGCTTGGCGAGGCCCCACTCGCCCAGGCGGATTTCGAAGGGCAGCGCGCGGAAGCCCTCGTAGTAATCGCCCAGAGGCGAGTTCGCGGCAACCATTGCCACGGCCGCGGCCGCAAACAGGACGATCCCGCCCGCAGATTCGAGCCGAAGGAACTCCTGGAAGAGTCCGGCCCACCCGTCGCGCGAGGAGGATTCGCCCATGCCCGTCATGTCGCGGCCACGCGGGAGGCGCGATTCCCTCACTGCGTGAGGAGTCGCAGGACTTCCTGGTACTTCTCCGAGGTCTTCTTGAGTACTTCGGCGGGCAGCTTCGGCGCGGGGGCCTGCTTGTTCCAGGGCTGGGTCTCCAGCCAGTCGCGCACGATCTGCTTGTCGAAGGAGGGCGGGCTCATGCCGATGCGATACTCCGCGGCGGGCCAGAATCGCGACGAATCGGGCGTGAGGATCTCGTCGATCAGCACCAGCTTGCCCTGGTCATCGGTGCCGAACTCGAACTTGGTGTCGGCGATGATGATGCCGCGGGTCCTCGCATACTCGGCCGCCTCGCTGTAGAGCCGGACCGACACCGCGCGCACCTTCTCCGCCATCGCGGGCCCGACGATCTTTGCGGCTTCAGCGAACGAGATGTTCTCGTCGTGCTCCCCGGCGGGCGCCTTCGTTGCCGGCGTGAAGATCACCTCCGGCAGCTGCTGCGCCTCCTTCATGCCCGCGGGCAGCTTGATGCCGCAGACCATTCCGGTCTTCTGGTAGTCCTTCCAGCCCGAGCCGATGATGTAGCCGCGCACGACCGCCTCGATCTTGAGAGGAGCGAGCTTCCGCACCACCATCGCCCGACCCGCCACCTGCCAGCGCTCCTCCGCCGCCACTACCGTCTCCGGCGCGACGCCGGTGAGGTGGTTCGCGATGACGTGCCCGAGCTTGCGGAACCAGAAGAACGACATCTCCGTCAGCACGCGGCCCTTTTCCGGGATGGGATCGGGCATGATCACGTCGAACGCCGAGAGCCGGTCGGTCTGGATCACGAGCAGCCGGTCCGCCCCCACCGCGTAGAGATCGCGCACCTTGCCGCGGTGCAGGAACTTCAGGCTCTTCAGGCTCGACTCGAAGAGCGTGGAGTGATTGGGCGTCATCACTTGAGCTCGGGCAGCTTCGACGCGAGAACCGCGTCCGCCTGCTTCTTCCGGAACTCGGCGAGCTTCTTCGCCAATGCGGCGTCCTCGAGCGCGAGCATCGCGACCGCGAAGAGCCCCGCGTTGGCGGCCCCGGCATCGCCGATGGCGAAGGTCGCGACCGGAATGCCCTTCGGCATCTGCACCATCGACAGGAGCGAATCCAGGCCCTGAAGGTGCTTGGAAGGGATCGGAACCGCGAGGACCGGCAACGCCGTCTTGGCGGCAACGACGCCGGCCAGGTGGGCGGCGCCACCGGCGCCGGCAATGAAGCACTGCGCGCCCTGCTGCGCCAGGCCGTCGACCCACTCGACCAGGGCATCGGGCGAGCGGTGCGCGGAAAGAGCGCGCGCCTCGTACGCGATTCCGAAATCGGCGAGGCTCCGTGCGGCGTGCTGCATCACCTCCCAGTCGCTCTGACTGCCCATGACGATGCCGACCAGCGTCTTCTTCATGGCGGATCCCGCTTCTGCAAAGCCCGCATTTTATCGCACCCCGCGCGGCTCCGGTTGAGCCGGCGGCGTGCCGCTGCTAACATTTTTTCGAGGATGGGTGGCCGATGATGAAGAGAGCCCGCGCCGCGCACGCCGACGTGTCGCCGCTGATGCAGGAATTGTCGGGATACATCGCCGGCGCAATCGCGCGCCCGCTGCCGCAGGAGGTCCTGGAGAAGACGAAGCATCACGTGCTCGATACGGTCGCGGCGATGGTCTCCGGCTCACGGCTTCTGCCTGGGAAGAAGGCGATTGCATACGTGAAGCGCCTGGGCGGAGCCAAGCAGGCGTGCGTGGTCGGCTCGCGCCTCGTCACGACTGCCGAGCACGCCGCGCTCGCCAACGGCATGCTGGGACACGCCGACGAGACCGACGACTCGCACGCGCCCTCCCTCTGCCATCCCGGCTGCGCCATCGTCCCCGCGGCGCTCGCAATGGCGGAGCGCGAGAACCGCGGCGGCGCGGACTTCCTGCGTGCCGTCGCGCTGGGCTACGACGTCGGCACGCGCATCAACCTGGCGCTGGGCGATTACGACTTCCGCGACGCGGGCCATTCGAGCCACAGCTTCGGGCCGAGCTTCGGCGCCGCGGCCGCCGCGGGCGCGCTCGCGGGCGTGAATGCCGACCAGGCGCGCTGGCTGCTTTCCTATTGTGCGCAGCAGTGCTCCGGAATCTCGTGCTGGATGCGCGACGAGGAGCACATCGAGAAGGCTTTCGATTTCGGCGGCATGCCGGCGCGGAACGGCGTCGTGGCCGCCGCCATGGTCGCCGCGGGCTTCACCGGCGTGGACGATGTCTTCTCCGGGGAGCGCAACTTCTTCGTCGCCTACGACGAGACGCGCCGCATCGGGCACCCGCCCGAGCCGCAGCGCCTCGTGCAGGGGCTCGGCTCCGCCTACGAGATCCTGCGCACCAACATCAAGCGCTGGTCGGTGGGCTCGCCCATCCAGGCGCCGCTCGACTCGCTGCTCGAGCTGATCCGCGCGCACGGGATCCGCGCGGGCGACGTCGAGAAGCTCACCGTGCGCGTGTCGAAGCAGGGCGCGAACACCACCGACAACCGAACCATGCCCGACATCTGCATGCAGCACATGTGCGCGGTGATGCTCGAGGACGGCATCGTGACCTTCGCCTCCGCCCACGACGAGAAGCGCATGAAGCGGGCCGCGACGCTCGAGCTGAGGAAGCGCATCGAGCTCGTGGGCGACGAGGAGATGACGCGGGCGCTCCCCGCGCGCCAGAGCATCGTCGAGCTGAAGTTGCGGGACGGCCGCGAGCTGCGGCATCACACGAAGGCGGTCCGTGGCACGGCGCAGAACCCGATGACGCGGGCTGAAGTGGACGAGAAGGCCTACCACCTGATGGCACCGATCCTGGGGCGCGCCCGCGCGCGCAAGCTGTGCGACGCCGCCTGGACCCTCGACCGGCTGTCCAGCATGCGGAAGCTGCGGCCCCTCCTACGGGCCTGACGGCCAGTGACGAGATACGGGTGATGAGATACAGGTGACGAGATACAGGTGACACGAGTAAGGTACGTCACCCTTATTCGTCACCCTTATTCGTCACCCGTAGTCGTCACCTTTATTCGTCACTGTTCCCCTCAATGAACTTCGAGCTCACCCCCGAGCAGCAGGCCTTCCGCGACTCCGTTCGCGGCTTCGCCGAGAAGCACCTGCGCGCGGGGGCGCTCGCGCGCGCGCACGATCCCGCACACCCGTGGGACGTATCGCGGCTGATGGCGCAGCAGGGCCTGATGGGCATCACGATGCCGGAGGAAGACGGCGGCCAGGACGGCACGCTGATGGACGCGATCCTCGCCATCGAGGCCGTGGCGGAGTCCTGCCCCAAGAGCGCCGACGTCGTGCAGGCGGGCAACTTCGGTCCGGTGCGCGTGCTGGCCGAGTACGGCAGCCGCGACCAGAAGGAGCGCTACCTGCGAAAGATCCTCCGCGGCGAGTCGGTGATCTGCGTCGGCATGACCGAGCCCGAGGCGGGCTCCGCGGTCACCGACTTGAAGACCGCGGCGACGCCCGATGGCGCCGGCTACCGGGTGAACGGCATCAAGGTGTTCCAGACGCACGCCGGCTACGCGGAAGTGATGCTGACCTACGTGCGCTTCGGCCCGGGGGTCGACGGCATCGGCTCGGTGCTGATTCCGCGCGATGCGCCGGGGTTCCGGCAGGGCGCGCCCTCGCGCTTCGTGAATGGCGACGAGTGGGTGCAGACCTATCTCGACAACGTCTACGTCGGCCCCGAGAACGTGCTCCTCAAGGAGGGCGGCTTCAAGAAGCAGATTGCGGGCTTCAACGTCGAGCGCATCGGCAACACCGCACGCTCGCTGGCGCTCGGGCGTTATTGTTACGAGCAGGCGCGCCAGTGGGCGCTCCAGCGCAAGCAGTTCGGGCGGCTCCTCGCGGAATTCCAGGGCATCCAGTGGAAGTTCGCCGACATGAAGATGAAGCTCGATGCCGGCCAACTGCTGCTCTACCGCGCGGCGGTGAACGCAGACCGGGGACTGCCTTCCGCGGAGGAGACCGCGATTGCCAAGGCCTGGTGCAACGAGGCGGGCTTCGAGTGCTGCGACGAGGCGATGCAGATCATGGGCGGCATGGGCTACACCGAGGACACGCTCGTCGAGTGGTGCTGGCGCAAGTGCCGCGGCTGGATGATCGCCGGGGGCTCG
>DATBMB010000170.1:0-19923 GCA_036555035.1 Burkholderiales bacterium
TGCAGGCTGACGAGCGGCTGCAGATCATGACTATCCACAAGGCGAAGGGCCTCGAGTTCGACACGGTCATCGTGCCAAGTCTCGGCCGCCCCCCGCGCGGCGAGGACGCCCGCCTCTTCCTCTGGATGGAGCAGCCCGAAGGGGTGAGGGGGGAGGCTTCTCTACTCCTCGCCCCCATCCGGCAAACGGGCGCAGACGAGGACCCGATCTACAACTGGCTGCAGAAGCTCGACGCCGAGAAGGAACGGCTCGAGGCCGGGCGCCTGCTCTACGTCGCCGCCACGCGGGCGCGCGAGCGGCTGCATCTTCTCGGAACGGCGCTTCTCGTGTCCGGCGACGACGGTGTGCCGCAGGTTCGGGCGCCACACGCGCGCACGTTGCTCGCCCCCCTCTGGCCGGCGGTCCGGACCGTGTTCGAGGAGGCGGCGGCGCGCGTTGCGGAATCCCTGCGTGCCCCCGAGGAGAAGCAAGGGGAGCCCAACACAATTGACCAGTCGCTGCGCCGCATCGCTTCCGGCTGGCAGGCGCCCGCGGCGCCGCCGAGGGTCGCCTGGTCGCCGCCGCCGGAGGCGGGGCGCGCGCGCGAGGAAATCGAGTTCTCCTGGGCAGGCGAGGCCGCGCGCCACGTCGGTAGCGTCGTGCACCGCTGGCTGCAGCGAATCGCGGAGGACGGGCTCGCGGGGTGGGACACGAAGCGCGTTCGCGCGCTCACGAAAGCATTCGAGAACGAGCTCGTCGCCTGCGGCCTTTCGGCCCATGACGTGGCGGAAGGAGCCGCCCGCGTGACGGAGATCCTCGAGCGCACGCTGGCCGACGAGCGCGGGCGCATGCTGCTCGGTCCCCATGAAGATGCGCGGTGCGAGCTCAGGCTGAGCGGTGCGGGAAAGGACGGCATCGTCAACGTCGTCGTGGACCGCACTTTCGTCGACGAGAGCGGCACGCGCTGGATCGTGGACTACAAGACCGGCGCGCACGCGGGAGGCGACGTCGCAGCCTTCCTCGACCGCGAGCAGGAGCGCTACCGCGGGCAGCTGGAGCAGTACGCCGCGCTCCTGCGCGCGCTCGACCCGCGCCCGATCCGCCTCGGGCTCTACTTCCCGCTGCTCAACGGCTGGCGGGAATGGGAGTCTCGCCCTTGATGGTCGTGCGGTGCATCACGCGCCGCTGCGCGGTGTCCACTTCGGTTCGATAGTGCATGCAGCAGCGGTTGTCCCACAGGAGGATGTCACCGACTTTCCATTGGTGGGTCCAGGCGTACTTGGGCTGCGTCGCGTGCGCCCACAGGCGGTCGAGCAGGCGCTCGCTCTCGTCGTTCGGGATGCCGATAATGTAGTTCGACGGCCACACGCGCCGCCGGCCGAGGTAGAGCGCCCGCTTTCCGGTCACCGGGTGCACGCGCACGAGCGGGTGCGTGGGGCCTTCGACTTCCTCGGGCTTCGTCGGCAGCTTCACGCCGGGGCGGAGCACCCCCGCGCTGTTGCGGCTCGAGTCGTGCACCTGGGACTTGCCCTCGATCGCGCGCTTGAGATCGTCCGGCAGCTCCTCGTAAGCAAGATACTGGTTGTTGAATGAGGTATCGCCGCCGCCGTTCACCGGCACTTCCAGCGCGTAGAGCATGCTGCCCGCGGGCGGTACCGCGACGTAGGAGTTGTCGGTGTGCCAGACCACCTCGTAGCTGCCGAGCCCGCCGTTGTCGAGCACGGGCCTGCCGCTCGCATCGAGGTTGGAGATGATCGTAATGCTCGGGTGCTTCGACACCATGTAGGAGTCGTCCACGCCGTGTCCGGCGGCCAGATGGTACTTGCGCGCGGCGGAGTCATGCGGTGGTCCGAAGATGGCGGACGTCGCGAGCAGCTGATCGTCGTCGAGACGCTGGGCGCGGATGAGGAGCACCATGTGATCGGCCCACGCCTTGCGCAGCGCCGCTTTCACGTCCTCAGGCACGGGCAGGGAGAAATCGACCCCTTGAATCTCGGCGCCGACCGGAGCGCCCGTCGGAACCGCGCGGAAGGCGGCAAGCGTGTTCGCCGCCGCGACTGGGCGCGCGCGCGTGGTGTCGCTATGTGGACGGGTGTGCATAATCGCTGCTCCTCCTTGTCCGCGAAATTCTGTGCCCCGTCGGCGGCAGCGTCAAGGAACCGCCGGCACAGAGGTTAGAATGATTCCCGCCATGGGCAAGCGCACAGCCATCCTCCGATCGACCCCGGAAACCGTGAGCTGGGGCTGGATCGCCGCCGACCGCGCGCCGGTCGCGCGCGTGAAATCGGGGCAGGTCGTGCGCATCGACACGGTGACGCACCAGGGGCTCAACACGAGCCAGGATCCCGTCGCATTCTTCGGCGCAGCCGGAATCGTGCCCGGCAAGGTGCTCGCCGACGCCCGGGAGATCTATCGCCGCGTCAGGAAGGAGGAGGGCGCCGGCCCGCACCTGCTCACCGGCCCGGTCCACGTCGAGGATGCGCGGCCGGGCGACATGCTCGAGGTGCGGGTGCTCGAGGTCGCGATTCGAGTGCCCTATGGGGTGAACGCGACCGGCCCCGGGCGCGGCGCCGTACCCGATCTGCTCGCGCAGCCCGCCCAGAAGGTGATCAAGCTCGACCTGAAGCGCCGCGTGGCGCTGTTCGCTAAGGGGGTGGAGGTTCCGCTCGCGCCGTTCATGGGCATCATCGCGGTCGCGCCGCCTCCGCCTTTGAGGCGAGTCGGCACCAAGCCCCCCGGCGCGTTCGGCGGCAATCTGGATTTCCGGCACCTCGTCGCGGGCTCGACGCTCTACCTGCCGGTGTTCAACGAGGGGGCGCTGCTCTATGCCGGCGACGGCCACGCCTGCCAGGGCGACGGCGAGGTGGACGGCACCGCGATCGAGATCTCGCTTGCGCCGACCCTTCGGCTCATCGTGCATCGGGACGCCGGCAGGAACATGAGATGGCCGCGCGCGGAGGACGCCGCGAACTACTATTCGATGGGCATGGGGCCCACCATCGACGAGGCGCTGCGATGCGCGATCCGCGAGGCGGTCGAGTTCCTGAAGGGACGGGCGGGCCTGTCCGCAGCCGACGCCTACGCCCTGTGCAGCCTGGCGGTGGATTTCCGGATCGGTGAGGCCGTGAATGACGTGCTGATGGTCTACGGCGTGATCCCCAAGCGGCTGTTCAAGCGCGCGCGGCGCTGACGGCCATCCCCCCCGGGGCGTCGCCCCCCGGGGGGCACCCCCCTTGAAATCCCGGCGCTGGTTCCTACTTTGCGCCGTACCAACTTGTTGAAAGGAGGTGCTGTCATGTTCGGCAGTTTGTTCAACAGCGTGGATACGGGCCTGTTCGACGAATTCAGGCGTTGGGAAAGCGAGATAGATCAATTGGTTGGCCGCACGGCCTACCCCATGGGCATACGCACCGTGCCGCGGGGAACGTTCCCTCCGATGAACGTCGGGTCCACCCCGGAGCGGGTTGACGCCTACTTCTTCGCCGCCGGGCTCGATCCGAAGAGCATCGATGTTTCGATTCAGCAGAACCTGCTCACCGTTTCCGGCAGCCGCAAGGTGCCCGTCAAGGAGGACGCCGAGTACTACCGGCGGGAGCGCTACGACGGGGAGTTCCACCGGGTCATCGCGCTTCCCGACGACGTGGATCCGGACCGCGTGGGGGCCAGGTACCGCGACGGCGTGCTTCAGATCACGGTGCAGCGGCGCGCGACGGTCCGGCCGCGGCAGATCGAAGTGAACTGATTCTCAATGGAGGTCGTTATGGCTACCGCAACCAGCGTTGCAAAAAAGGAAACCGGCGCCGTGGAGCAGCAACAGCAGCAGCCGAAGGCGCGCGAAGACCAGTCCGTGCTGCGGCCGCCCGTGGACATCTACGAGGACGCCCACGGCATCACCGTGCTCGCCGAGATGCCGGGAGTCGCCAAGGACCGTTTGAAGGTCCACGCCGACCGGAACACCCTTACCATCGAGGGCGAGGCGTTGATCGACATGCCGGCGGAAATGGAGGCGATCTACGCCGACGTGCAGGCCACGCGCTATGCGCGCAGCTTCGTGCTGAGCGGCGAGCTCGAGACCGACGCGATCGACGCGAAGATGAAGGACGGCGTGCTGACGATCCGGATTCCGAAGCGATCGGAGTTCCGGCCCCGGAAGATCGAGGTCAAGGCAGGGTAGTTCGCGCACCCTCCGCCGCCCCTCCAACCCGTTGGGGTGGCGGAGGTGGGGCCCTTCGTCACTGGATGCCGGCCGTTCCGGTCGGCGCGAAGTAGGTCGAGGTCGCGGTCCGCGTCGCGCGCCACGGCAGCTCGATCGTATTCTCGTGGGGCGGCAGCGAAACGCTCGCCGTGCCCACGATCGTGTTGCCCTGCACCTTGCCGCGAAACGCGTGCCGGACGAAGCCCACGCCATCGATCGTCATCAACAGTGTGAACGAGATGTCCTCGCCGCGGAGCTTCATGTCCTGCAGCAGCTCGCGGCGGTTCCCTGCCCGCACCATGCCCTCGACGTCCTGGAAGCGTTGCTCCTTGATGGCGGAGTAGGCGACCGGGCGCCCGTCGAATGCCAGCTCCCAGCTCCAGTAGCCCTCGACGCGCGCAGGCACGATCCACATGACGACCCGCTGCGGCTCGAGATCCTCGACGTCGGGCTTCCAGCTGCCGAGGTCCCACAGGTTGGTGATGACGCGCGTGCCGGGCCGCGCCTGCGCGAGGATCATGGGCCGCAGCAGGATCTGAAATTCCGGCCACAGCCACATCGCGATGACGGTCGCCTCGCGCAGGTCGGCGTCGAACGCGTTGCGGTGGAAGAACTGCACACGGTCCGCGACTCCCTCCGCGTGCGCGGCAGCGTTCGACTCGTTGACGAGCTTCTCGTCGACGTCGACGCCCCATCCGCGGAGCTTCCTGTTCATGCGCGCGGCGGTGAGCACGATGCGCCCGTCGCCCGAGCCGAGGTCGACGACGACGTCGTCGTCCTTCAACTGCGCGAGCTTGAGCATCCGTTCGACGTTGTCCTGATCGCTCGGCACGAAGGGCGAGAAGCGCTCCTGCGCCTGCGCGGGGCCGGCGGCGAGCGCCAGGCTCAGCAGGAGAGCGGTGGAGGTGTTCTTCATGGGGTCAGACATCCTGCGGGCTTTCCACCAGGGCCGAGCTGTGCGCCGCGATCTCGCGCGCGGGCTTGCGCCCCAGGATGTCGCGCCCGCTCGGCAGCCAGGTGCACACCGCTTCGCCGGGTGCCCAGATGGTCTTGTATTCGCCCGGCACGAAGAACTCGACGAACACCATGTCCTCGTCGCCCTCGCTCCTCAGGTAGTGGCGCTCGCGGTCGGCATAGTGGATGAGATCGCCTTTCCGCACCGGAAAGGGCTTCTCATCGGCCCACGCGGTGCCGCGGCCCCGGGTGAGGTACATGAAGTGCTCGGCGCCCTCATGGTGGTGATTGGAGGCTTCGGTGCCGGGCGGATAGATGATCATCTCGCCCTTGATCGCCCGGGTGTGAAAAAGCTTCGGCGTCGCCACGTAGATGCGCTTGCGCGCGTCGTGCTGCGACTCGAGCACGGGCTCGCGCATCCAGTCCACGACGCGCAGGCGCGGCGGGTTCCTCGAGAACTCCGGGTCGAAGCGGGCGGCGCCGGGGACTTCGGCGTAGAGCAGAGCCGCCCCCGCGCGGCTCGCAAGCGTGCCGTGAAGGCGCGGCGGCAGGAACGCGATGTGGGCGGGGGAGAGCCGCTCCTCGCCGCCGGCGTGCGCGAGCGCCGCCTCGCCTTCGAGCAGCTGGAACCAGGCGAGATGCCCGGCCGGAATCTCGAGCGGCACGGACGCGCCCGCCCCGAGCGTCCACCGGTCGAGCCGGACGTGGCTGCCGCGCACGCGCTCCTCGGTCAGCAGCCGCTGGCGCATCACGCCCGCGCTGAACGGCTCGGCGGCGACGCTCTCGGCGTTGATGACAAGGGCCATGGCGGTCGATCCTCCCGGTAACTCTAGCCGCGGGCAGGCATCGCCGCAATTGCGCTCACAATGCGGACGCCCGAGGGCTGAAAAAAGAACGGCGCCGGATATTTCCCGGCGCCGTTTTGGTTCGTGGTCCTGATTACGGGTTCGTCATTACCCCCCGCCCGTATCCGTTCAAACCTTACTGCTTGGGTATGCCGATCTCCGCGATGAGCTTGGCGTACTTCGGAACCTCGGCCTTGACGAGCGCCCCCAGCTCCTCGGGCGTGCTGGTTGCGGCGTCCACCCCGAGCGTCGCGAAGGTGCTGATCACGTCGGGCCGCTTCAGGATGCGCGTCAGCTCATTGTTGAGCTGCGTCACGATGGGTTGAGGCACGCCGCCGGGCCCGAAGATTCCCCACCAGCTCGTCATGTTGAAGCCC
Source organism: Burkholderiales bacterium (assembly GCA_036555035.1). Lineage (GTDB taxonomy): Bacteria > Pseudomonadota > Gammaproteobacteria > Burkholderiales > SG8-41 > SG8-41. The sequence goes on from DATBMB010000170.1 coordinate 6,351, forward strand.
GGCACGCCGGATTCCGACACGGTGGGCACGCCGGGGACCAGGGGAGTCTGCTTGGGGCCGGTTACCGCCAGCGCGCGCAGCCGTCCGGCCTTCACGTGCGGCAGCACCACCGCCATGTCGGAGAACACCACGTCGATCTCCCCGGCCACCAGGGCGGTGGTGATGAACGCCGAGGCCTTGAACGGCACGTGCAGCATGTCCGTCTTGGTCATGCGCTTGTAGAGCTCCGCGCAGAGGTGCGAGATGCTTCCCGGCCCGCTCGAGCCGTAGTTGAGGTTGCCTTTCTGCTTCCTTACCAGCGCGTTGAACTCCTTGAACGTCTTCGCCGGGACGGACGGGTGCACCACGACGATCTGCGGCGCCGTGACCGTCAGCGTAACGGGCGTGAAGTCCCGGATCGAGTCGTAGGTGACCGCGCTGTAGATCTGGGGATTGACCGCGATCGGACCGACGTTTCCGACCAGCAGCGTGTAGCCGTCGGGAGGCGATTTGGCCGCGATCGACGCGCCCAAGCTCCCGGCGACGCCGGCGCGGTTGTCCATGACCACCGGCTGCTTCCACGCCTCGGAGAGCCGCACTCCCAGGGTGCGCCCGATGATGTCGGAGGTGCCGCCCGGGGCGAACGGCACCACTACGCGGATCGCCTTGGAGGGGTAGGCCTGCGCGAATGCGCCTGCCACCGGCATTGCGGCGAGAACGACTGCCAGCGTAATTCTGGCGAGCGAGGACTTCATGGTTTTCTCCCTTGGTGTTGAGCCGGCCTGCAGCCGGATCTCTTGTGCGGGCTAGTCTAGCCCACCCGGCGCTCCGCGAGAAGTGACGAGTACGGGTGACGATAATGGGTGACGAATAAAGGTGACGAGGAGCTGCAAAGCCTTACGCTGTCGTTCGTCACCATTATCTCGTCACCCTTATTCGTCACGTTCATGAATAGTCGCGGGTGACGGCGATCTCGGCCATTACCGCCTCGGGCGTGCGGTGGCGGCGCGCCGCGGGCGTGTCGACGCCCCCGAGCCAGGCGCCGAGCTCGCGCCCGTGCGCCACGACCGCGGCATTGAAGCGCGACCGCCGCGCCTCGTAGCGCTCGAGCGCCGGGATCACGTCGTGGCCCGACTCGACGAGGCAATCCACGAGCGCGGTCGCATCTCCGGCCCCCTTGGTAACGCCCATCCCGACGTGCGGGCGCGCGACGAAGGCGGCATCCCCCACGAGCGCAACCCGCCCGAGCGTCATGCGCGGCGATTCGACGTCGTAGATCGGCTGGAAGAACGGCTGCCGGCTGAACCGCACCACCTCGGCGAGCTGGGGGGATAGCGTGTCGCGCGCGGCGTGGCGCAGCTCCGCGAGGACCTCGGGCCGGATCAGCGGCGGCGGAACGGACATGTCGTGGCGCCGGCCGTTGGTATCGGTGCACAGGCGCGCCAGCTCTCGCGACTCGTCGGCCGGGCGATACCAGACGAAATTGAGGCAGCGCTCCCCGGGGCGCGTGGAATGGGTGAAGCCCGCGACGGGGTAGCACAGCATCATCTCGCGCGGCGGCAGGCAGAAGATGAACTTGTCGATCAGCTCGCGGTGCACCGCGAGGGAGAGGGCGGCTTCCTCGGCAAGCCCGCGCCAGCCGACGTATCCGGCGTAGTGCGGCCGCACCGTGGGCGCGATTTGCGCCCGCACGCCCGAGCGCACGCCGTCGGCGCCGACGAGAAGCTCGCCCTGCGCCGTTGCGCCGCTCGCGAATTGGGCGGTGACGCCGCGATCGTCCTGCGCGAGACGCGCGAAGGTGGCGCCGAAGTGGTAGCACTCGGAAGGGAAAGCCTGCCGCAGCAGCTGGTGCAGGCGGCCCCAGGTGGTGAAGACCTGCCGTACCGCGAGCGTCGCAATCGTCGCGCCGCTGCGGTCGTGGGTGGTGCGCACCGGCACGTCCACTCCGTAGCCGTCGTCGAGCGGGACGCCGATGCGGGAAAGCGCCTCGAACAGCGGCGGGTGGGAAATGATGCCGGCGCCGCGCCCGGTCAGTTCCTCGCTCGATTGCTCGAAGACCTCGACGTCCCACCCCGCGCGCAGGAGCAGGTTGGCGGACAGCAGTCCGCCGAGTGAGCCACCGATGACGAGCGCGCGCGGTCCGATGCGCGGATTCTAGCATCCGGAGTTCGCGCTATTGACACCCCTGCGCGGAATGGGGAATATCGCCGGGGCGGACACGCAGTTCGCGCAATCCTGGAGGGGACCCGATGAAACGCTTACTGTTGGCTGTGACCGCGTGCGGGCTGCTGCTCGCGCTCGGATGGGGCGCGCCGGCGCGCGCCGAGACGATCCGGCTGCGCATCGCGACCGGTCATCCGCCGGCCGTGGTCTACGCGGGCCAGATGAAGGACTACTTCCAGGTCGAGCTGAAGAAGCGCGTCGAGGCCAAGACCAAGCACCAGATCGTGTGGGTCGAGGGCTACGGCGGCTCGATCGTGAAGGTCGCCGAGACGCTCGGCGGCGTGCGCGACGGCATCGTGGACATCGGCGGCTTCTGCTTCTGCTTCGAGCCGGCGAACCTGCCGATGCATGCCTTCCAGGTCATGCTGCCGTTCGGGCCGGTCGACCCGATCGACAGCCTGCGGACCGCGCAGGCCGTCTACGCGAAGGTGCCCTATCTCACGAGCGTGTTCGAGGAGAAGTTCAACCAGAAGCTCCTCGCCCGCATCACCGACTCGAGCTACAACCTGGGCACGAACTTCGAATGGAAGTCGCTCTCGGAGCTGAAGGGCCGCAGGATCGCCGGGGCGGGCTTGAACCTCAACTGGCTGAAGTACGCCGGCGTCGCGCCGGTGCAAAGCTCCCTGCCGGAGGCCTACACCAGCATGCAGACCCGGGTCTACGACGGCTGGATCATGTTCCCGAGCGCCTGGGTCAACCTCAAGCTCCACGAGGTGGGGCCCTATTACACGCTGATCGGCTTCGGCACCATCGTCTGGCACGGCCTCACGATCAATCTCAACACCTGGAAGCGCCTGCCCAAGGACGTGCAGGCCATCCTGGTTGCGACTGCGAAGGACTTCGAGGAGCAGGTGGGCAAGGTGAACCGCGCGCGCTACGAGAAGGACATCGCCACCTTGCGCGGCCTCATCAAGGTCAACTCGATCGATGCCAAGGTGCGCGCGGATTGGGCCCGGGCGGTCAAGGACTGGCCGCCCGCGTACGCCAAGGAGCTCGACGGCAAGGGCCTCCCGGCAACGCAGATACTCCGGCTGACGCTGGAGGCTGCGGAGAAGCAGGGCCACAAGTGGCCGTACCGCTACGAGATCAAGTAGCGGGCGCGTGATCGCCTTCGCGCAGTAGCGGCGGCGGCCGCGCCGGCCGCCGTCTCCCGCGCGCAAACGGGCGGACGCAGCCCGCAGCGCCCGGCCGCCATCACATCCCGGAACCGCACATCCCCATGGTCCGCAATCTTGTCCGGTTCAGCGACCAGCTTTCGAAGTTCCTGATGATCCTGTCCTCCGTCTGGGCGATGGGCCTCGCGCTCCTCATCGTGGCGGACATCATCGGCAACAACGTGTACGGCGGGGCCATCCCCGGCGTGCGGGAAATCGTCATCAGCTCGATCGTCATGATCGTCTACCTGCAGCTCGGCTATGCCATCCGCAGCCATTCGATGCTGCGCGCCGATTCGCTGCTCGTGGTCCTGCCGGTCACGGTGCGCCGGGTCCTGCTCGCGGCCGGCTACCTGCTCGGCGCCGTCTTCTTCTTCATGATCCTGCACGGCACCATCAGCCCCGCCGTCCACGCGTGGACCACCTCCGAGTTCTGGGGCGAGGGCGCGCTGCGGGTGCCCGTGTGGCCGACGCGCTTCATGATCATCGTCGGCGCCGCGCTTGCCATCGTGAACTACATCGTCGCCGCCCTGATCGATGTCTTCGGCTTCGAGGACGGCGGGCGCGAGCCCGCGGGCGGGGTCGAGACGCCTGGAATCGGCTGAGCAGAGCAAGGGGCGGCGCCGTGTTCGAAGTCAATGTCGCGGTCGTGCTGCTCGTCGCCATGCTCGTCATGGTGGCGATGGGCGTGCACATCGCCGTCGCCCTCGGCATGGCGAGCGCGCTCGGCATCTACCTGGTGACCGGCAGCTTCGCGGTGGTCGAGCGCATGCTGGCGAGCACGGCCCACGAGGCCCTGCGCGACTACGTGTTCGCGGTCATCCCGCTGTTCATGCTGATGGGAGAATTCATCGCGCGCTCGGGCGCGGTGACCGACGTCTACAGGGGCATCAACCGCGCGCTCAGGCGCATTCCCGGGCGGCTGGCGCTCGCAACGGTCCTCGGCAACGCGCTGTTCTCGCTGGTGACGGGCGTGAGCATCGCGTCCGCCGCGGCGTTCTCGCGCATTTCCTATCCGGAAATGAAGCGCCACGGCTATCGCCGCAGCTTTGCCCTCGGCACCATCGCGGGCTCCTCCTGCCTGGGGATGCTGATCCCGCCCTCCGTGCTCATGATCGTGTGGGGAATCCTCACGGAAAAGTCGATCGGCGCGCTGTTTCTCGCCGGCATGGTTCCCGGCTTCCTGGTCGCGGGGTTCTTCTGCCTCTACATCCTCGGCGCGGCGATCCTGCGCCCGGAGCTCGTCGGCGCGTCCCGCGCCGCCGCCGCGGTTCCCGGGAATCCCGCCCCGGTCGCGGCGGCTCCGGTGGAGGCTCCCGATGCGGTGGACCCGTTCGCGTTGTGGACCAGCACGCTCGGCATCGTGCTCGTCGTCGTCACGGTGCTGGGCGGAATCTGGCTCGGTTTCTTCACGCCGACGGAGGGCGCCGGGGCCGGCGCCTTCGTCGGACTCGTGCTCGGCATCGCCAAGGGCCTGCGCTTTCGCGACATCATCCAGTGCGTCCTCTCCGTCGGACGCACCTCGGCGCCGATCCTGATCCTGCTCGTCACGGCCTCCCTCTACTCGCGCACCCTGGCGATGACGGGCGTCACCAGCGCGATCCAGGACGCGATCCTGGGTGCAGGACTCTCGCCCGCGGTGATCCTGATTATCATGGTCGCGATCTGGTTCGTGCTCGGCATGTTCATCGACTCGATCTCGATCATGCTGCTGACGGTCATCATCTTCGAGCCGATCGCCGTCGCGGTGGGCTTCGACTCGATCGCCTTCGCGGTGATCGGCGTGCTCGCCATCGAGGCCGGCCTGCTGACCCCGCCTTTCGGCATTCTCGTCTACACGGTCAAATCGGCGATCGATGACAAGGACGTTTCCGTCTGGAGCATCTTCTGGAGCTCTACGCCGTACTGGGCGGTCCTGCTGTTCACGGTGGTCCTGATCGCGCTCTTCCCAGGCATTGCCACCTTCCTGCCGAAGCTGATTTTCTGAGCGCGCGCCGCCCTCACGCCGCGGAGCCGAGATAGTAGTTGCGCACGAGCTCGTTCTGCTCGAGCTCGGCCACGGTTTTCCCCTCGAACACGATCTCTCCGTGCACGATGATGTAGCCGCGGTCCGCGATGCGGATCGCCTGGTGGAAGTTCTGCTCGGCCATCAGCACCGTCAGCCCGTAGCGTTCCTTCAGCTCCCGGATCTTGGTGATGGTGTGCGAGACGAGGATCGGCGCGAGCCCGACCGAAGGCTCGTCCACGACCAGCAGGCGCGGCGCGGACATGAGGGCACGGGCGATCGCGAGCATCTGCTGCTGTCCGCCTGAAAGCGAGCCGGCGAGCTGGCGCTTTCTCTCCTGCAGGACCGGGAACACCTCGTAGCAGAATGCGGCATTGCGGGAGATATCCGCGCGCGCGAGGGGCCGGAATGCTCCCAGCAGGAGGTTCTCCTCCACGGTCAGGCGAGGAAAGAGCCGCCGGCCCTCCGGCACCAGGGCGACGCCGAGGTTCACGATCGCCTCGGTGGAGAGGCGGGTGAGGTCATGGCGCGTACCGTCGATCTCGAGCGTCACGGTGCCCTGCGTCGGGCGCACCATTCCCATCACGCACTTGAGAAGCGTGCTCTTGCCGTTGCCGTTGGTGCCGAGGAGCGCCACGGTCTCCGCGTTCCCCACGTGGATCGAGACCCCGTGCAGCGCGCGCACCGCGCCGTAGCCGGCGTCCACGTTCGCGATGTGAAGGCTCAGCGTCATGCCCCGAGATACGCCCGCTGCACGTCCAGGTTGGCGACGATGTCCTTCGGTGTTCCCTCGCAGATGATCCGGCCGGCGTCGAGGCAGATCACGCGCTGGGAGAAGCGCATCACGGCCTGCATGATGTGCTCGATCATGATGATGGTGATGCCTGACTCGTTCAGCTTGAAGAGTATCCCCAGCACCTCATCCACCTCGGCGCCCGCGAGGCCCGCCATCGCCTCGTCGGAAATCAGCAGGCGCGGCCGCGCCGCCATGGCGCGCGCGAGCTCGAGCTTGCGCAGCTCGACCTGGGAGAGCTGATTCGAGGGCGTGTCAGCTTTTCCCGCAAGACCGATTCTCCCGAGGATGTCCATCGCCAGGGACCGGGCCTCGGCCTCGCCGGCCTGCACGACGTACTGGCAGGGCACCAGCAGGTTCTCGAGCACCGGCATGCTGGAGAAGGGCCGCGGCACCTGGAAGGTGCGGGCGATGCCGCCGCGGGTGCGCTTGTACGCCGGAAGCCGCGAGATCTCCCGCCCGTCGAAGTGGATGCTGCCGCTGTCGTTCCAGAGCAATCCGGAAACGCAGTTGATCAGCGTGGTCTTGCCCGAGCCGTTCGGGCCGATCAGGCCGAAGCGCTCGCCCGGCGCGATGGAGACGCTCACCCCGTCAAGCGCCGTGAAGCCCCCAAAGCGCTTCGAGACGTTGTTGACCTGGAGCAGGGCGGTCATCGTGCCGCCTTCCTTCGGGACGCGAGCTTGCGGCGGAGCTTCTGCGCGAGGCCGATGATGCCCTCGGGCGCGGCGACGATGAAGATGACCAGCAGCACCCCGACCAGCAGCACGTTGATCTCGTTCGATACCGTCACCGTGACGATCTGCTGCAGCGAGGCGAGCAGCATGGCGCCGATCACCGGACCGGCCCAGTGCGCGGTGCCGCCGATCATCGGGCTCGCGAGCGCGCCGACGGCGTAATTCAGGTTGAAGGTGGATGCCGGCTCGATGAAGCTCAAATACATCGGCATCGGCGCGCCGGCCGCGCCCATCAGCGCCCCGGAGACGACGCACGCGAACACTTTCAGCCGGAGCGTCGGCACCCCGTTCGCCTCGGCGGCTTCCTCGCTGTCGCGGATTGCGCGCAGCCCCCGCCCGACCCAGGAGCGCTCGATGTAGCGCGCGATCGCGACGGCGGCGATGGCCATCACCCCCATCACCACGAACAGCATCTTGGTGTAGGACTCGAACGGCGGGATCGGGGCGGGGCGCAGGAGCTGCAGCCCCGTCGCGCCGCCCGCGTAGCGCCAGTTGATGAACACCGTCTCCATGATCACCACCAGCGCGATCGTCGCAATGGCGAAGAAGATCCCGCGCAGCCGCAGCGTGAGCAGCCCCGCCGCGAGCCCGAGGAGCCCGGCCATCGTGGCCGCCGCCGCAATCTGCAGCGCGAGGGGCAGGGCGGTGGCCTTGTAGAGGACCGCGGCCGTATAGGCGCCGAGGCCGAAGAACGCCGGCGTGCCGAAATTGACGTAGCCCGCGTAGCCGCCGAGGATGTTCCAGGCGGTGGCGAGCACGACGAACATGAGCACGGTGTAGCCGGCGAAGAAGAAGTACTCGTACTTCACGGTCCCGGCGACCGTCGCCAGCGCCGCGGCCGCGATCGCCGTCCCGAGCCAGAATCTCATGCTGCGCTCATCCTCCGCTCATCTTCCAAAGAGCCCCTGCGGCCGGAAGCCGAGCACGGCGAGGAGCAGCGCGAAGGACACCGCCGGCGCCCACGAGGCGCCGAACTGCATCAGCACGATCGACTCGGAGATGCCCAGGATCAGCCCCGCGGCGACGGTGCCGGTCATGCTGCCGAGGCCGGCGAGAACGACCACCGCGAACGTGCGCCCGATGTAGACGCGGTCGAGGGCGGGCTCCACCGGCCCGACGATGATCAGCATGGCCCCGGCCAGCGCGGAGACGCCGGTCGCGATGCCGAACGCCCACTGCTTGATGCGCACCGGATCGGCGCCCATCAGCCTCAGCGCGGGCTCGTCCTGCGCCACCGCCTTGATCGCGCGCCCGGTGAAGGTCCGCGACATGTAGAGCGTGAGCGCGACGGTGAGTACGACGGCGACCCCGAACGCGACCAGCATGCGCAGCGGAATTCGGATCTCCCCGACGCTGGCGGCTACCCCGACGTACGCCGCCTCCACCATGCGCTGGTCCACCCCGAAGGCGAGGATCAGCCCGACTTCGATGATGAGCGCCACGCCGAAGAAGAAGGCGATCCCGCGCACGCCGGCTTCCGCCCCGCGCCGCTCGAATGCCTCGTAGTAGAAGCGGTATACCGCCATGCCGAGCAGGAAGAACGGCGGCATGAGCAAAACCCCGGCGACGATCGGGTCGAGCCCCTGCTGCGCAAGGAGGTAGGTGCAGTACGAGCCGAACACCATGATCGCGGGGTGCGCCACGTTCGGCACATCGAGCAGCCCGAAGGACACCGAGAGCCCCATGCTCACCGCGGCATAGAAGCCGCCGAGCAGGATGCCGAACAGGATCGCTTCGGGAAGCAGCTCCCAGAACATGCCCATGACCCGCTGCCTAAAAAAACGGCGCGGGGTTGCCGCGCCGTCCGTTGATCATCGGTAGAACGGTTACTTGCCGCGTGCCTTCTCGAACGGCGCGATCACGTCGCCCGTCTTGTATTGATCAGGATACAGCACCACCTGCGTGCCGGGCTTGCGGAACTGGTCCATGTTCTTGTCCACGACGCCGCGGAACTGCGCCTGTACCACGCGCGGGGTCGCCCACTCCCCGTCCGGGCCGTAGCGGATCGGGCCGACGATGGTCTTCATCTCGTTCTTGCGCAGGTAGTTGGCGAGCACCTTGTGATCGAGGCTCTTCGTCGCGTTGATCGCCTGCTCCAGCATCTGCCCGATCGCGTAGTTGAACGGCGGCAGGTAGAAGCCGAGCGGATCGACTCTCGCTTCCGCCGCGAGCTTCGCGTAGCGCTTGAGGAAATCCTCGATGCCGGGATACTTGATGCCCGGCACGTAGGAGTTGTAGTTCACGATGCCGTTCAGCATCCTGCCGAGCGAGACCATGTTCGGCGTGAACTGGAGTCCCACCATGCCGCCGCCGAAGAGCTTTACCGACGGGCCGACGCCGATCTCGTTCACCGCGCGCACGATCGCCACCGAGTCGTTCGGGTAGGACATGACGAACACCATGTCGGGCTTGGCGGCGCGGATCGCCCGGATCATCGAGGAAAAGTCCACCGTGGCGGGCGGGTAGTTCTGGTTGTACACGGTCGTGAGACCGGCCTTGCCGGCGAGATCGCGCGCCCCGTTCGCGAGGTTCTGCGCGAACTCCTGGTCCGCGGCGAGAAAGGCGACCGTCTTGGCGCCGAGCTTCTGGCCGGCCCTGAAAAAGCCGTCCGACCAGCTCGAGGCGTCGTTCCACGGGGAATTGTTGAACCACATGTCGTGCTTCACCGTGCGGTTCACCTGGAACGAGAAATTGCCCATGAGCAGCAGCCCGCGCTGCTTGACGAGCGGCATGATCGGGGCGGTCGGCACCGTGCCGTAGGGCGCGATGATGAGGTCGACCTTGTCCACGTCGAGGAGCTTGGTGTAGATGCCGGGCGTCAGCGCGGGGTTGGTCTGGTCGTCGTAGACGATGAAGTCGACCTTGCGGCCGAGGAGCCCCCCCTTCTTGTTGACGTCGTCGACCCACATGCGCAGCGCGAGCAGCGCCGCCTGCCCGCCGGCGCCAAGCGTGCCCGTCTGCGGCATGCTCATGCCGATCTTGATCGGCGGCTGCTGCGCCGTCGCTATCCCCGCGGCCGCGAGCAATGCGGCCCCGAGCATGGCTAGAAGTATGCGTATCCGTCTCATTGTCGTCCCCTCCTTGGTGGTTCGGTCAATGCTGGCACCCGGGTCGCCAGCGTGTCAATCAGCGCCGCGGCTTTCTCAGTCCGCCTCGAAGTTCCGGCCGAAGTCCTCGGGCACCGTGGGCCCCCAGACGTAGAGCGAGTCCTGCGGCGGGTAGTTCTTCGGCTTCCAGTCCATGTCGCCCGGGATGTAGTCGATGTCGCAGAAGTACTCGGCGAGGCTGCCCCACGGGTCGCGGATGTAGTGGAAGAAATTGGAGCCGATGACGTGCCGGCCGAAGCCCCAGCCGTTGCGGTATCCCTTCTCGAGCAGGCGGCAGGCACCCACGCCCACCTCATCCACGTTGGCGACCTCGAAGCTCGCGTGGTGGAAGCCCGGCCGGTCGCTCTTCAGGAAGGCGAGCAGGTGGTGGTCGCTGCCGCCTTCGCCGGCCCGCAGGAACGCCACGATGTCCTGCGCGCGATCGGAGAGCCGCATGCCGACGACCCGGGTGTAGAAATCGACCTGCTTATCAATGTTGGGCGTGAAGAGCAGGGTGTGGCCCAGGCGCCGCGGCCGAATCGGCAGGTCGCGCGGCGGATGGCCCGGGACGCCGACCCGGTTGAGGTGGCCGGGATTGTTGATTCTCCAATCCGGGGCGGGCAGCCACTGCGCGGGCTCGCCGGCGCGCACGTTCACCAGCGCGCCATCCGGGTCGCGGAACCAGATGCCGTCGCCCGGGGCCTCGCGCGGCGCATCGAGCAGCGGGGTGCCGTTCTGCTGGAGCCGCTTCTTGAGGCCCTCGATGGCTTCCGCGCGCGCGCCGAAGCCGAGATGGTGCAGGCGCTTTTTCTTGCCCTCGACGAGGATCACCTGGTCCTGGTCGCGCCCGTGGCAGCGCATGACGACGCGCTTTCCTTCCTCGCGCCCTTCCAGCCCGAAATCGCCGTAGAACTTCCTGCCGGCAGCGGGGTCGGGCACGGCGAGGGCGACGTGCTGCAGGGAACGGATGGTCATGTCGGCATGCAGGCGGGTGGTGGACGATTATATGCCAGCTCAAATCCTGCCAAGCGCCTTCAAGACCCGCTCGGGGGTGGACGGCTGCGCGGTCACGCGCGCGTTGAAGGGCGCGAGCGCGTCGTTGATCGCGTTCATCACCGCGCCCGGTGCGCCCGCCGTTCCCGCCTCGCCCGCGCCCTTTGCCCCGAGCTCGGACGTCTTCGTCGGCGTGGACACGTGCGCGACCACGATGTCCGGCATCTCGCCTGCCATCGGCACGAGGTAGTCGGCGAGGTTGCCGTTAAGGAGCTGGCCTTCCGGCCCGTAGAGGCAGTGCTCGTAGAGCGCCGCACCGATCCCCTGCACGATGCCGCCGCGGACCTGCTCGTCCACCAGCATGGGATTGATCACGGTGCCGCAGTCCTCCACGCACCAGTGCTTGAGGAGCTTGACGAACCCGGTCTCCACGTCGACCTCGACCAGGGAAGCCTGGATGCCGTTGGTGAAGGCGAAGCCGTAGCCGCGCGGCGTGTAGTGGCGCGTCACCATCAACTCGGACTGGAAATCCATCGGCAGCGTGTCGGGGCGGAAGTAGGCGACGCGCCCGAGCTCGGAGAGCTCCAGGCGCGGCTCCCCGCTCGTCCTGCTGATGATCTCGTTGCTGGCGATGTCGAGCTCGGACTTGTCGGTCTTGAGAATCGCCGCCGCGACGTCGAGGATGCGCGAGCGGAGCTCCTTCCCCGACTGCAGCACGGCTTCCCCGCCGATGCCCGCGCCCCGTGAAGCCCAGGTGCCGCCGCCGTACGGCGTCGTTCCCGTGTCCCCTGTGATGACGCGCACGCGGTCCATCGTGACCCCGACGGCGGTCGCCGCGATCTGCTGGAATACGGCTTCCGTGCCCTGGCCCTGCTCGGTCACGCTCACCATGCAGGTCACCATGCCGGTCGGCTCGAATCGCAGTGTCGCGCCGTCCTGCGAGGAGATGCGCGCGCCGCCCACGCCGTAGAAGGCGGGGGAGGGGTTCGTGACCTCGATCATCGCCGCGAGCCCGATGCCGCGATAGACCCCTTTCTTCCGCAGCGCCGCCTGCTCGGCGCGCAGGCCCTTGTAGTCCATCACGGCGAGCAGCTTGTCGAGCGCCTGGTGGTGCGAGAGCTTCTCGAACTTGATTCCCGAGGGGAACGTATAGGGGTAGGCATCGTCGGGGATGAGATTGCGGCGACGGAATTCGGCGGGATCCATGCCGAGCTTGTGCGCCGCGAGGTCCACGATGCCCTCGGTCAGCGCGACCGCGATCGGATGTCCGACTGCGCGGTACTGGCAGGTCACGTTCTTGTTGGTGAAGACGACGTGCATCTTCGCGCGGTACTGCTGGTGCTTGTAAGGGCCGCCCGTCAGGTTCACGACCTGGTTGCCCTCGATGCCGCTCGTGCGCGGATAGACCGAGTAGGGGCCGATGCCGGTGAGATCGTCGAGATCGAAGGCGAGGATCTCACCCGCCTTCGTGCACGCGAGCCGCACTTTCACCCGGTGCTCGCGGGCGTGGATGTCGGAGAGGAACGATTCCAGCCGGTCCGCGACGAACTTGACCGGGCGGCGCAGCATCACCGAAAGCGCCGCGGTCGCCATCTCGTCGGCGTAGACGTGAACCTTGATGCCGAAGGAGCCGCCGACATCCTTCGCAATCACCCGCACGCTGCCCTCCGGAATGTCGAGGTGGCGAGAGAAGATGTCCTGCATCATGTGCGGCGCCTGCGTCGAGTGATAGACCGTGAGCGCGTGTTCAGCCGCGTTGTAGTCCGCGAGAATGGAGCGCGGCTCGAGGGTCACGCCGGTGTGGCGGCCAAAGTCGTAGGTTTCTTCCACCACGAGATCCGCTTTCGCGAAGGCGGCATCCACGCCGCCGGTGTCGTGCTCGCGCTTGAAGCAGATGTTGTCGCCGAGCTCGGGATGGATCACGCGGCGGCCCGCGAGCGCTTCCTCCATGTCGACCACCGCCGGCAGCGGCTCCCACTCGACGTCGACTTGCTCGGCGGCGTCCTCGGCCTGCGCGCGCGTCTCGGCGACGACCGCCGCGACGGCTTCGCCTTGCCAGCAGGCGCGGTCGATCGCGATCGCATACTGCGGCGGGGACTTGATGCCCTTGAGATGGCCCAGGACCGCGACCCAGGGCTTGCAGAATTTTTCCAGCGCGCGGCCGTCCACGACCGCGATCACTCCGGGCATGGCTTTCGCCGCGCCGAAATCGAGCTGCTTGATCCGCGCGTGCGCATGCGGGCTGCGGAGGTATGCGACGTGCGCGAGCCGCGGCAGCCGCAAATCGTCCACGTAGGCGCCGCGCCCCTGCAACAGGCGCTTCGCGTTGGCGCGCGGGACGCTTTGCCCGATGTAGCTCATTTCCTCAGCACCTCCTCGATCGCGTCCACGATCGCCTGGTAGCCGGTGCAGCGGCAGTAGTTGCCCGAGAGGTGCTCGCGGATGCGCTCGCGCGAGGCGCCGGGCTGGTTCGCGACGAGATCCTGCGCGGCGATCAACATGCCGGGCGTGCAGAACCCGCACTGCAGGGCGTTCCTCCGATGGAACGCTTCCTGCAGCGCGGCGAGCTCGCCGGAGTCCGACAGGCCCTCGATCGTGTCCACGCG
>DATBMB010000206.1:0-7854 GCA_036555035.1 Burkholderiales bacterium
GGCGCTCCTGCTGCATGTCGCGGATCGCGTCGAGCGTGGTGTGGTTGGTGCCGACACAGGCGTAGAACTTGAGCGCAATTCCCATCGTCTGCCAGGTCTCGCCGAGCCCCGCCGTGAGCTCCTTGAGATCGAACTGGTCCTTCGACTGCGAGAGCGTGGTGCAGAAGCCCCCGTACTCGCTCTCCAGGACGTTGACGATGCCGGTGAAGCCTGCCTCCGCGAGCAGCGCGCCGTATAGCCCGCTTTGCGAGGAGCGTCCTGCGTGCATGCGCTTCACCATCGCGCCGAACTGCGCCGCCATCAGCCCGGCGGCCTGGGTTCCAGCGATGCCGAGCGCGTGCACCGTTTCCCCGGCGTCGAGCTTGAGTCCGCGCGCGGCGCCGGCCGCGGCGGAGAAGACGCCGAGCGTCGCGCCCGAATGCCAGCCCGAGGCGATATGCGCCGGCCCCATGCACAGGCCCACCCGCGGCCCGATCTCGTAGCCGGCGACCGCCGCCGTCAGGAACTCCTTGCCGCTCATGCCGCCCTTGAGCTCGGCAATGGGGATCAAGGCCGGGAGCACCACCGCGCCCACGTGGAGCACCCCGGCGCGATGGACGTCGTCGAGCTCGAAGCCCTGCACTGCGGTGCCGTTGGCAAGTGCCGCGTGCGGCGCGGAGAGCTTTTTCTTCGTGCCCCAGATGCCGCACTCGCGCGTCGAATCCACTTTCGTCAATGAGTTCTGGAGGATGCGGCACCACTCGAGGTCGGCACCGTAGAGCGCGCAGCCGAGCGCGTCGAGGATCAGCAGCTTGAGACGGTGGCGGACTTCATCCGGAATCGCGTCGTACTTGAGTCCCGACACGAACTCCGCGATGCCGCGCGTGTACGGGTTGCCCTGGCTCGCTTCGTGGCTCATTGCGCTAGCCCTTCGCCGCCCTGGCTGCGCTCGCGCCCGCCATTCGGCCGAACACCGCGCCGGACACGAGCCCGGTGCCGCTCGGGTAGTTGAAGTAGAAAAGGCCGCCGACCATCTCGCCCGCCGTGTAGAGGCCGGGAATGCGATGGAAGTGGACATCGAGGACCTGGCCGGTCTCCTTGTCGATGCGCAAGCCTCCGAAGGTGAAAGTGATCCCGCAGGTCGTCGCGTAGGCGTCGAAAGGCGGCGTGTCGAGCGGCTGCGCCCAGTTCGACTTGGGCGGCTCGATCCCGACCGTGCACTTGCCGTCCTTCACCGTGTGGTCGAAGGCGACGTCCTTGCGCACGGCGGCGTTGAACTCGCGCACGGTCTTCAGGAACTCGCCCGCGTTGACGCCTTCCAGTTGCGGCGCGAGCGCCTCCAGCGTCGGGGCGCTCACCTTGGTCACAAACTTGATGCGGTATTCGGAGCGCAGGAGTTTCGTGACCTTGGAGTCGAACACCTGCCACGCGAATTGCCCGGGCTGCTTCAGCACCTCGCCCCCGTACTTGGCGTAGGTGAAGGAATGAAAATCCACGCCCTCGTCCACGAAGCGCCTGCCGTCGGCGTTGATGAGGAGCCCGAAGATGTAGCTGTGCTTCTGGAACTGGTCGCCGACGTTGACGTCGCCGAACTCGGGGGCGTAGCGGTCCCAGCCGGTCGCGTGGCAGCCCGACCAGTTGCCGTAGGGCGCAGCGCCGATATCGAGCGCCATGCGCAGCCCGTCGCCGACGTTGAAGCGGGAGCCGCGCACCTTGGCGAGCTCCCAGCCCGGACCGAGGTAGCGCGTGCGCCACTCGGGATTGGCCTCGAAGCCTCCGCACGCGAGCACCACGGACTTTGCGCGGAACTCGGCGGGCTTGCCCCGATGCGTGGCGCGCACGCCGGAGACGCGCTCGCCGTCGTAGAGAAGCGAGGTGACGCGCGTCTCGTAGAAGACTTCGATCCCGGCCTTCTTCGCCGCGGCATCGAGGCTCAGCACCAGGCCGGCGCCGCCGCCGGAGGCCTCAATCGGCATGCGCCCGAAGAACACGCGCTTGCCGCCGACCAGCCCCGACTGGCGGCCGAAGTTGAGATTGAAGCGCACGCCCTTCGAGCGCAGCCACGCGAGGGTATCGAGGCTGCGGTTGACGAGGAGCTCCGAGAGATCGGGATCGGTGCGGTAGCTCGTCAGCCGGTAGAGATCCTCGAGGTACTCCTCGCGCGTGTTGGTGCCGAATTCGCTCGTCGCGACTTCCTCGTCGGAAATATCGGTCAGGCGCTTGAGATCGTCCACCGTGCCGTAGGCGAAGCGCACCACGCCGCCGGCAAAGCGGCTGTTGCCGCCCGATTCGTCGTCCGCCGCGGCTTCCAGCATGGCGACGCTCACGCCGGATTCTCGAGCCGAAAGCGCCGCGCACAGCGCGGCGTTGCCTTTGCCGACGACGATCACGTCATGGGACTGCATGAATCAGAGCGTGCCCTTGATCCCGGCGCCCTCGATGACGCGCGCAAGCTTCGCGACCTCGCGCGCAAAGAACTCGGCAAACTCGCCGGGCGTGCTGGCGACGACGGTCATGCCGTCATCGGCGAGGCGGTTCCTGAGCTCGGGCAGCTTCAGGATGCGCGCAACCTCGGCGTTGAGCCTGATGATGACGTCACGCGGCGTCTTGTTCGGCACGAGCATGCCGTACCAGTTGGTCATGTCGTACCCCGCGAGGCCGGCTTCGGCGATCGAGGGGATCTCCGGCGCGATCGGGGTGCGCTCGGGCGTCGTCACCCCGAGCGCGCGCAGCCTCCCGGCCCGGATGAGCGACAGGCTTTGCAGGATGTTCATGAAATAGACCGGGACGCGCCCGGCGAGGACATCGGTCACCGCGGCGCCCGCCCCCTTGTAGGGAATGTGGACCATCGTGATTCCGCTCGAGGAATTGAACAGCTCTGCGGAGAGGTGAGGGAGCGTACCGGACCCCGCCGAGCCGAAATTGATCTCGCCGGGATGCCGCTTCGCCAGCGCGATCAACTCCTTAACTGATTTCGCCGGCAGCGAGGGATGCACGACCAGGACGAGCGGCCCGGATGCGAGGCGCGACACCGGCGCGAGATCGCGCTCGGGGTTATAGGGCAGGCTCTTGTAGAGGCTGCCGTGCGCCGCCAGGCCGGCGGGCATGACGAGGATCGTATGGCCGTCGGCGGGTGCCTTGGCGACGAGCGCGCTGCCGACCGTGCCCCCGGCGCCCGGGCGATTGTCCACGATCACCGGCTGCCCCCACGCCTCGTTCAGCTTCTGGGCGATCAGCCGCGAGAGTATGTCGGTGCCGCCGCCGGGCACGAACGGCACCACGATGCGCAGCGGCGCGGCCGGATAATTCTGGGCAAGCCCCGCCGGAGCGGCGCCCAGGAGCGCGACGAGCAGCACCGCGGATGCGGCGACCGCCATCGCCGGCTGCGGGCAACCGGGACTGCGGCGGACGGTGGCCTGACAGAACATGGACTGCGCTGAAAACCGCGAGACCGGCATGTTAACCTAAATCCCGCGGGACTTAGGGGAGCGGGTCGGAGTGGAAGACATCTTCATCGTCAACGAGGAGCAGCGCGCCATCCTGGCGACCGTCTCCCGTTTCGTCCACGACGTGGTCGTCCCGCGCGCCGCGGCGCTCGACGCGGATCCGGATCCCGAGAAGAGCTTTTCCTGGGAGATCGTGGAGAAGGCGGACGAGGTCGGCATCCGCACCATGACGCTTTCTGAGCATTGGGGCGGTCTCGGCGCCGATTCGCTTACCACTGCCATGGTGATCGAGGAGCTCGGCAAGGGAGATCTCGGCGTGTCGGTGATCATGGCGCAGACGCTCAAGATCGCCCAGATCATGCAGAAGGCGCTGAACCCCGAGCAGCAGGCGCGCGTCCTGCCGGCGTTTGCGAAGGACCCGCGCGGGGTGCTCGCGATCGGCATCACCGAGCCCGACAACGCCTCCAATTATTTTCTTCCGCATCCGACGCCGTTCCGCACGGGCGCGCGCAAGGCACCCGGCGGCTGGATCGTGAACGGAATGAAGCATTTCATCTCGAACGGCAATCGCGCGAGCCATTACCTCCTGTTCGCGCAGACCGAGCCGGGAAGACCGATGGCCGAGGCATCCACCTGCTTCCTGGTGGAGCGCGGCCGCAAGGGTTTCACCATCGGGCGCGTGCACGACAAGATGGGCGAGCGGCTCGCGAATAACGCCGAGCTGATCTTCCAGGATTGCTTCATTCCGGACGAGAACGTCGTGGGCAAGGTCAACGATGGCTTCAACGTGCTGGCGGAATTCTTTCCGCAGTCGAACGCGTATGCCGGCGCCTCGGTTCTCGGGGTCGCGGGCGCGCTGCACCAGAAGGCGATCGACTGGGCGAAGGTGCGCGTCCAGGGCGGAAAGCCGCTGATCGAGCACGACGGCATTCGCGCGCAGCTCGCGGAAATGCGCATGCTGATCGACGCCTCGCGCTCCTATGTTCACCGCGCCTGCTGGCTCGCCGACCACCAGGAGCACGGCTGGGATCGCACGCTCGGCGCGCTCCCCAAGGCCATGGCGGCGCAGGCGGCATGGAAGATCGCCGGGTGGACCATGGAGATCCACGGCGGCCACGGCTACATGAAGGAGCTCGGCGTCGAGAAGTTGGTGCGCGACGCGGCCGCCTTCCTGCATTCCGACGGCGTCAACCGCACGCTGTTCCTCAAGGCCGCCAATTTTATGTTCCGGGATTAGCTCACCCCCACCCTAACCCTCCCCCGTCAAGGGGGAGGGGATAAGTGTATGAAAGCGATGATTCTCAAGGGGCCCAATACCCCCTTCGTGCTGAGCAACGTCCCGGACCCCGTCCCCGGACCCGGGGAAGCCGTCGCGCGCGTGCTCGCCTGCGGGTCCGGCCTCACCATCCAGCACATCAAGGCGGGCCGGATCGCCGCGGATTTTCCCCGCATCATCGGCCACGAGATCACCGGCGAGATCGTTGCGATCGGCGCCGGCGTGAAGGGGCTCGCGGTCGGCGACGGCGTCACGTCCTATTACTACCTCAACTGCGGCCATTGCCGCTGGTGCCTCTCGATGCTCGAGCCGCTGTGCGCGAACTCCGGCGGCAACGTCGGGCGCAACTGCGACGGCGGCTATGCCGAGTACATCAAGCTGCCCGCTCACCTCTTCATTCGCTTCCCGAAGGGGCTCGACTACAAGGCGCACCCGGCCGAGATCGGCGTCGTCATGGATGCGCTCGCCACTCCATATAAGGTGCTGAAGCGCGCGCGTGTCCGGGCAGGTGAAACCGTCGCGGTGTTCGGCGCGGGGGGCGGGGTCGGCATCCACCAGGTCATGCTCGCGAAATGGGCGCGGGCGCGGGTGATTGCCGTGGACGTCGCCGCCGGCAAGTTCGACGCCTGCCGCAAGGCCGGCGCCGACGAGGTGGTGGATGCATCCGCCGGCCGCGTGGCGCAGGCCCTGCTCGAGCTCACGAAGGGGGAGGGGGTGGATGTCGCCATCGACTACGTCTCCAGCACTTCGACGCTCGAAGCGGGTTCGCAGGCGCTCGGCCGGCGCGGGCGGCTGGTGACGCTCGGGGGCGCGGGGCAGCCGTTCAGGGCGTCCTCGATGGACATGCTGCTCAAGGAGCAGGACCTGCTCGGCAGCCGCTACGTGACGCGCACCGAGATCCTCGAGACACTCGACCTCGCGGCGCGGCGGGAAGTGTGGCCGATCGTCACCGAGATTCGCCCGCTGGAAGAAGCCGAGGCGCTGCACGACCGCATCGAGCGCGGCCAGGTCACCGGGCGCGCCGCGCTGCTGATAAAGTAACGAAGGGAGAGAATATGAACACTTCAGTCCGTATCTGCACCACCGTCCTTCTCGCTGCCTGGTCCGCTGGCGCCCCCGCGCAGGCTTACCCGGTCAAGCCGATCCGCATCGTCGTGCCGTTCTCCGCCGGCGGCCCCGCCGACATCACGGCGCGAACGATCGCGCCGCGCCTGACCGAGCTGCTCGGGCAGCCGATCATCGTGGACAACCGCGCCGGCGCGAATGGCGTCATCGGCGCGGACAACGTCATCAAGTCTCCGCCGGACGGCTACTCGCTCTTGATGGCGACCGCGAGCGTCGCAGCGATCAACATGGTGACCTACGCCAAGCCCCCGTACAACACGCTGCGCGACATGCAGCCGCTGACGCCGGTGATGACGACCTCCAGCCTGATCGTGGTCCATCCTTCGATGCCGGCGAAGACGCTGAAGGAGCTTGTCGCGCTCGCGAAGGCGCGCCCGAGCGAGATCGCGTTCGGCTCCGCGGGCACCGGGGGCACGCTACACCTCGGGATCGAAATGCTGATGAAAGACGCGGGCGTGAAGATCACGCACGTTCCCTATAAAGGCGCGGCGCCGGCCGTCGTGGACGTGGTGGCGGGCCAGATCAACGGCATGTTCGTGGACCTTCCGGTCATATCGCCCTACGTGAAGGCCGGCCGGGTGCGCGCGCTCGCCACCGCCAATCCGCAGCGCACGCAGCATTTCCCGGACATCCCGACAGCCAGGGAAGCCGGCTTCCCGACGGTCGAGATGACCAACTACTACGCGATGCTGGCGCCGGCGAAGACCCCGCGCGAGATCGTCGTGAAGGTCCACGACGCGATCGTGAAGGCGGTCGCGACGCCGGCCGTGCGCGAGAAGCTCCTGAGCGTGGGCGCCGACCCCCAGACGATGGGAATCGATGAATTCACGCGCTACCTGCGCGCCGACATCGCGAAGTGGGACAAGCTGGTGAAATCCGTCGGCATCCAGTTCGACCGGTAGCCGCTCATTTCGCCCGGAAGACCCCTCTGACGAGCCGGACCTGGCCTTCCTCGAGACTGCGCCGCGCGTTCCCGGCCTTCTGCGCGAGATTTTCGACGAACACCGCCAGGCCCAGCTGACCCGGCGCGGCGGGGGTGGCATTCGCGACAGTCCTGCTCAGATGAGCGTCGCTGGTATCCTCGAACAGTTCGGCGATGAATCCACCCTCGCCGAGTACTGATTGCATCTCTTCCGCGGAGACAAGGAAGTTATCGGAGGGATCCGTGGCCCACGGAAGGGGAAAGTAGGACGTAGCCGCTTTTCCCGCGGTCATTTCCTGGAAGGCGAACCGGCCGCCCGGCTTGAGCACCCGGCGGACCTCGGCGTAGAGCTTGCGCTTGTCAGCGATGTTCATCCCGACGTTCTGCATCCAGACGATATCGAACGAGCCGTCGGCAAAGGGCAGGTCGAGAGCGCTGCCCTGGTGCACCTTGATCCGGTCCTCGAGGCCGGTCAGCCGATTCAGCAGTGCTGCGCCCGCGCAGTAATCGGGGGACATTTCGATGCAGTCGACGCGGCAGCCGACTGCGGACGCAAGCAGGCGGGCGGAACCGGCCAGCCCCGCTCCAATATCGAGAACGCGATCCTCGGCCCGAATCTGCGCCACCTCCAGCAACTCGCGGGAAGCTCGAAGTCCGCCCGTATGAAAATGATCGAGCGCCCCCAGCTCCTCGGGCGACAGGCGTTGCTCGGGATTCAATCCGGCCGCGCGGATGCCCGCCAGGATTCGCGCCTCGATGTCCCGGGCCGAATAGTGTGCTTCAAGGCCAGCCATTGGAAACCTCTCCTGGCGTGATCAGCCGGCGCGAGTGAGGGCGCCGCTCTGGTAGTCCCGGATCGCCTGCTCGATCTCGGCGGGCGTGTTCATGACGAACGGGCCGTACTGGGCGATCGGCTCGCGCAGCGGTCGTCCCGCGAGAAGGATGACGCGCGCGCCATCCGCGGTAGCCTTGATCTCGATCTGGTCGCCGTCGGAAAGCACGCCCGCGCTGTGGGTCTTGAGCGGGCGTGCCTTGCCGGCGAGGCCGATTTCGACGCCGCCCTCGTAGCAGTAGAGAAAGGCGTTGTAGTCGGGCTTGATCGGATG
>DATBMB010000223.1:0-1991 GCA_036555035.1 Burkholderiales bacterium
CATCTGCGCGTAGAGGCCGCCGCGCTCGAGGAGCTCGCGGTGAGTGCCGCGCTCGGCGATCTGCCCCTGATCCATGACGAGGATCTGGTCCGCGTCCATTACCGTGGACAGACGGTGGGCAATGACCAGCGTGGTGTGGCCGCGCGCCACCCGGTTCAGCTCGGCCTGGATCGACTTTTCCGATTTGGAGTCCAGCGCGGAGGTTGCCTCGTCGAAGATCAGGATCCGCGGGTTCTTCAGGATGGCGCGCGCAATGGCGACGCGCTGCTTCTCGCCTCCCGATAGCTTCAGGCCGCGCTCGCCGACTTTGGCCTCGTATCCCTCCGGCAGGCTCTGGATGAAATCGTGGATGTGCGCAGCCTGCGCGGCCGCGACCACTTCCTCGCGCGTGGCGTCCGGACGGCCGTATTGGATGTTGTAGTAGATGGTGTCGTTGAAGAGCACGGTGTCCTGCGGCACGATGCCGATCGCCGCGCGCAGGCTCGACTGCGTCACGTCGCGGATATCCACGCCGTTCACCCGCAGCGCGCCCCCGGTTACGTCGTAGAAGCGGTAGAGCAGCCGCGCCAGCGTCGACTTGCCCGCCCCGCTCGCCCCCACCACCGCGACCTTGCCTCCCGCCGGCACTTCGAACGACAGGTCACGCAGGATCTGCCGCTTGCCGTCGTAGCTGAAGTTCACGCGGTCGAAGCGGATGACCGCGCCCCCCGGCGGCAGCGCCCGGGCGCCCGGCCGGTCTTCCACCTCCCGGTTCTCCTCGAGGAGGCGGAACATGCGGTCCATGTCGATCAGCGCCTGCTTGATCTCGCGGTAGACCATGCCCATGAAATTGAGCGGGATGTAGAGCTGGATGAGCAGGGCATTGACCAGGACCAGGTCGCCCAGGGTGAGCGCGCCGGATGCCACGCCCTCCCCCGCGAGCAGCATGAGCGCGGTCACGGCCACCGCGATGATGAGGCTCTGGCCGCTGTTGAGGAGGCCAAGCGAGGCCTCGCTCTTCACCGCCGCCTGCTCGTAGCTCTCCAGGTTCTCGTCGTAGCGCCGCGCCTCGTATTCCTCGTTGTTGAAGTACTTGACCGTCTCGTAGTTGAGCAGGCTGTCGATCGCGCGTGTGTTGGCGCGCGAATCGAGCTCGTTGGCGCGCCGCCGGATGCCGATGCGCCACTCGGAGACGAAGAAGGTGAAGCCGAGGTACACCGCCACCGCGGCAAAGGTCACGGCGACGAAGCGCCAGTCGAACTTGGCGAACAGCACCGCCGCCACCAGGCCGAACTCCAGGATCACCGGCACGATCGAGAACAGGAGATAGGTGAGCAGCGTGGACACGCCGTTGGTGCCGCGCTCGATGTCGCGCGACATGCCGCCGGTCTGCCGCTCGAGATGAAAGCGCAGGGAAAGCGAGTGCAGGTGGCGGAACACCGTGAGGGCGAGCTGCCGGATCGCGTGCTGGGCGACGCGCACGAAGACGGCATCGCGCAACTCCGCAAAAAGCGTGGTGGAAAAGCGCAGCAGGCCGTAGGCGATGAGCAGCGCGAAGGGCACCGCAACCACCGCGCGGCTGGGCTCCAGCGAGTCCACGACCTCTTTCAGGATGAGCGGCACGCCGACGTTGGCAAGCTTCGCGACAATGAGGCACGCGAGCGCGAAGAGCACGCGCCAGCGGTACTCCCACAGGTAGGGCAGCAGCATCGGCACCACGCGCCACTCGCGGCGGCGCTGGGCGGGCGCCGATTGCGGCAATGCTGCGGGCAGAGCTCCGTGATGCAGGGCCATAGACCGAAGTTTAAGTGAATTCCCGCGCCCGGCCGTAGGCGAAGAGGCCGGTCAACAGGCGTGCCAGCCCGTAGGAGGCCCAGGTCACGACGCGCACCGGCCACGGCTGGTCGCTCCAGCTCTCGCGCCGCACCTGCGCCGCTCCCTCCTTCATGGCCGAGAGCAGGCTGTCCCGCAACGCCTCGGCGAAAGCGTCGTCCTCGATCACCACGTTGGCC
>DATBMB010000227.1:0-11705 GCA_036555035.1 Burkholderiales bacterium
CGGGCGCGCCGCTGCCTGGGAAAAACCGGGGTGCGGCCCGACCTGCGACGCGGGGTCGAGCGGATGCCAGCCCGCCTCGGCATCGAACATGAGAGCCGTGTCCGCGACATCGCGCGCCATCGGCCCTTCGACCGACAGCGGGTTGAACGGCTGGCGCGAGGCCCGCGGCACCATGCCGGGGCTCGGGCGCAGCCCCGTCGTCGAGCAGTAGCTCGAAGGCGTGCGGATGCTGCCGCCGAAATCCCCGCCGGTCGCAAGCCACACCTGTCCTGCCGCCAGCGCCGCCGCCGACCCGCCGGAGGACCCGCTCGAGGTCGTGCGCACGTCCCAGGGATTCAACGTCGCGCCGAAGACATCATTGAAGGTATTGCCGCCCGCGGCGAACTCGGGCAGGTTGGATTTTCCGATCACGATGGCGCCGTTCGCCTCGAGCCGCTGCACGACGATATCGGATGCAGGCGCGATGCGGTCTGCGTAGATGCGCGAGCCGGAGGTGCAGCGCACGCCCGCGACGTCGGTGCCGTCCTTCACCGCGATCGGCAAGCCGTGGAGAAACTGCGGCGGCGCATCCGACCGGCGCTCGCCCAGGATGCGGCGCGCGTGCTCCCGCGCGCGGTCGTAGCACAGCGTCACCAGCGCATTGATCTTCGGATTGGTCGCCTCAATGCGGGCGGCGCAGGCATCGATCATCTCGAGCGGCGAGACCTCGCGGCGCTTGAGCGCGCGCACGGCCTCGACCGCGGACAGCCGCCACAGCTCGCCCATTTCCACTCCCTCCGAGAGCCGGCATGGTAGGGAGAAAACGAACGGCGCGTCAACGCCACGCCTCCCGTGGATCGTGATAGGCTTTGCGCCTCGCCATGGATATTCCTCATGGCGTCATCCGGTAGAGTCAAACCATGAAGATCTCCGACACCTCCCTCGCCCGTACCGGGGGACAGCTCTTAATTGATGCGCTGAAGGTTCATGGCGTGGATCTCGTGTTCGGCGTGCCCGGCGAGAGCTACCTCGCGGCGCTGGACGCCTTCTACGACGCAACCGAGAAGATGCGATTCATCATCTGCCGCCAGGAAGGCGGCGCGGCCTACATGGCAGACGCCTACGGGAAGCTCACCGGCCGGCCCGGCGTGTGCTTCGTCACCCGCGGTCCCGGCGCAAGCAATGGATCGTTGGGCATCCACACCGCGTTCCAGGATTCAACGCCGGTTGTCATGTTCGTGGGCCAGGTCCCGACGGATTTCGTCGAGCGCGAGGCGTTCCAGGAAGTCGACTACCGCCGGATGTACGGCCAGATGGCGAAGTGGGTCGCGCAGATCGACCGCGCCGACCGTGTTCCCGAGTACGTGAGCCGCGCGTTCCATACCGCCGTGTCGGGCCGGCCGGGCCCGGTGGTGCTCGCGCTGCCGGAGGACATGCAGACCGAGACCGCCGCCGTCGCCGACGCCGGGCGCTACCAGCGCGTCGCCGCGCATCCGGGCGAGGCCGCCCTGCAGAAGCTGCGCGGGATGCTCTCGCAGGCGAAGCGCCCCTTCGTGCTGCTGGGCGGCAGCGACTGGAACGCGCAGGCGTGCGCCGATATCCGCGCCTTCGCCGAAGCGAACGAATTACCCGTGGGTACGGCTTTCCGCCGCCAGGATCTCTACGACAACCGGCTGCCCAACTTCGTCGGCGACGTCGGCATCGGCATCAATCCGAAGCTCGCCGAGCGCGTGAAGACCTGCGACCTCCTGATCGCGGTGGGCGCGCGCATGGACGAGATCACGACCGGCGGCTACACGCTGGTGGAGGCGCCGCGCCCGAAGCAGCCCTTCGTGCACGTGCACCCCGGCGCGGACGTGCTCGGGCGGGTCTACCAGGCGGACCTGCTGATCCATTCCGGCATGCCGGAGTTCGCGCAGGCGGCGAGGAAGCTCGCGCCGGTCGAGCCGCGCCCCTGGAAAGATTCGACCCGGGCGGCACGCGCGGATTACGAGGCCTGGATCGCGCCCGAGCCGGCGCCGGGGACGCTCCATCCGGGCGAGGTGATGGCGTTCCTGCGCAAGCGCCTGCCCCCGGAGACCATCGTCGCCAACGGCGCCGGCAACTTCGCCGGCTGGATCCACCGCCACTTCCAGTTCCCGGGGTTCCGCACCTCGCTCGGCCCGACGAGCGGGTCAATGGGCTACGGCGTGCCGGCGGGCGTCGCCGCCAAGCTCGTTCATCCCGAGCGCCCGGTCGTCTCGATCAACGGCGACGGCGACTTCCTGATGAACGGGCAGGAGCTCGCGACCGCCGCGCAGTACGGGCTCAAGATCGTGTTCATGGTGATGAACAACGGACTCTACGGCACGATCCGCATGCACCAGGAGCGCGAGTACCCCGGGCGCGTCAGCGGCACCGAGCTGAAGAACCCCGATTTCGCCGCGCTCGCCCGCGCCTACGGGCTGCACGGGGAGACGGTCGAGAAGACCGCGGACTTCGAGGCCGCGTTCGAGCGGGCGTGGGGCGCGAAGACGGCCTCCCTCATCGAGCTGCGCTATGACCCGGAGGCGATTACCACGCGCACGACGCTCTCCGCGATCCGCGCGGCGGCGCTGAAGAACCGGAAGTCCTGACCTGGAGGAGGTGAGCCATGATGGAAGGCGACACCCGGGCGCGCGTCGTGATCCTCGCCGGCGCCTACCGCATCAAGGGCGAGATCGAGCTCGTGCCCGGAGCCCGGATCACCGACTACATGCTGGATGCGAAGGCGTTCTTCGCCGTCACCAAGGCCGAGGTCTGGGACCTCGAGGGCCGCAAGATCTTCTCCGCGCCGTTCCTGAACGTCAGCCGCGAGCAGGTCGTCGTCGTCGCGCCCGATTAAAGGTTCCTGACACCTTTAGTCGCCGTAGATATGGGTGAGGTCGATGATGCGCCTCCAGCGCGCAGTCTCGGTGTTGAGCCACGCGTTCAGGTCCGCCTGGGACATCACCGGTGTCTGGTCCGTGCCCAGTTTCGCGAGCGCCGCCTTGAAATCCGCCGAGTTGAGAATGTTCGCGATCTCCGCATGCAGGCGATCCACCATCGGTTTCGGCGCGCCCGCCGGCACGAGCATCCCGAACGTTACCGTGATGTTGTAGTCACGGACCTTCAGCGCCTCCTGAATCGTGGGAACGTCGGGCAGGAAATCGGTGCGCTTCGCCGCCGTTACCGCCATTGCCTTCAGCCGGCCGGATTTGACAAACTGGATCGTCGGAGGCACCCCTCCATAGTGTATTGGCACCTCGCCGGCAATGTTCGCCGCCGCCACCGGGCCGCCGCCCTTGTAGGGGACGTGGATCATGTTGGTCTTCGTCTCGTGCATGAGTAGCGCCCCCGCGAAATGCGAGCTGCTGCCGGTCCCGAACGACCCGTAGGCCAGCTCGCCGGGCCGGGCCTTGGCGAGCGCGATGACCTCCCGCACGTTCTTCACCGGCAGCGAGGGGTGCGCGAGCATCATGATCGGCGTCCAGCCCACCTGCCCCACCAGGATGAAGCCCGCGGGGTCGTACGGGAGCTTCCGGTAATAGCTCGTGTTCTGGGTGAAGGCGGCGAGGGTATTGAAAAGGATCGTGTAGCCGTCCGGCGGCGCCTTGGCGGCGATATCGGTCCCGATCAGGCTGTTGGCCCCGCCACGGTTGTCCACGATGAACTGCTGGCCGAGGCGCTCGGTCAGCTTCTGCGCGAGCGGCCGCGCGATGATGTCGGTCGCGCCCCCCGGTGCCCACGGCACGACGATCCGTACCGGTCTGGCGGGCCAGTCCTGGGCCCCCGCCGCGCCCGCCGTGGCGAGCACGGCGATTCCCAGCATCCACTTGCCCGTTGCGTTCATCGCCCCCTCCTCGATCAAACCCTCTCCCTCTCCCTCCCCCTTTGCAAGGGAGAGGGGTGAGGTGGGGGTCAGTTCACCACGATATTGGCATCCTTGATGACCTTGCCCCACTTCGCGACGTCGCGCTTGATCTTCGCGGAGAACTCCTGGGGCGAGCTCACGATGATGTTGAAGCCCTGGTCCATGATGCGCGACTTCACGTCGGGCGACATCATGGCCTTGACGGACTCGGCGTGCAGCCGCTTTACGATCGCGGCCGGCGTTCCGGCCGGCACCAGCATGCCGGTAATGGTGTCCGCCTCGTGGCCCTTGAATCCGAGCTCGGCCATGGTGGGCACGTCGGGCACGACCGCGGCCCGCTTGTCGCTCGTCAGCGCGAGCGCGCGCACCCGGCCGGCCTTGACGTGCGGGGTCACCGGCGGAATCGCCTGGCAGCCGAACGACACCTGGTTGCCGAGCACGGCCGCGATCGACGGGCCGCCGCCCGCGTAGGGCACCACCACGAGGTCGAGCTTCGCGTCGATGCCCAGGAGCAGCGCCGAGAGGTGCGGAACGGTGCCGATGCCCGGCGAAGCGACGCTGTATCTCTTCGAGTCCTTCTTCACCACGTCGATCAGCTCGGCGATGGACTTCACCGGCTGGCTCGGATGGGTAAAGAACAAGTGGGGCGAGGCTGCGAGGACGGATATCGGGATGAAGCTCTTGTACGGGTCGTAGGGAATCTTCTTGTAGAGGCTCGGGTTAACCATGAAGCTCGAGCTCACGAACAGCACCGTGTGGCCGTCGGCCGGTGCGTTCGCCGCGATGCCCATGCCGATGTTGCCGCCGGCGCCGCTGCGGTTGTCCACGACCACCTGCTGTCCCAACGCCGCCGTCAGCTTGTGCGCGACCAGGCGCGCAACCTCGTCGGTCGGCCCGACCGGCGGGAACGGAACGATGATCCGTATCGGCCGCGACGGGTACTGCTGGGCCAAAGCAGGCGCGGCAAACAGGGCGGATGCGGCCAACAGCGCCGCCATTGCGATGTCAACGATTTTTCTCATGATTCCTCCTCGGATGTTGGGCGCGAATTCGCCCGGCATTACTCAATCTTGATGTTGGCCTCCCGGATTACTTTCGCGTAGCGTTCAGTCGACGCGGATACCCGCGGCCTGCGCGACCTTCGTGTATTTCGCGAGATCCGTCCTGAAGATCGCCGCGGTCTGCTCGGGACTGCTGGCAACGATGTCGGCACCCAGCAGTGCAAGGCGCTCCTTCACCTCCGCATCCGCGAGCGCCTTGAGTATCTCCTGATTGAGCTTCGCGACGATCTCGCGCGGCGTCCTCGCCGGTACCACCGCGCCGTACCACGTGCTCATCGCGTAGCCGGGAACGGTTTCCGCGATGGTTGGCACTTCCGGCAGCACTGCCGCGCGCTTGTCCTTGGTCACGGCCAGCGCCTTGACGCGCCCCGCCCGGATGTGAGGAATGATCGGCGGCATGGTGCTGAAGCTGGTCATGACGTGGCCGGCCATGAGGTCGATGGCGATCGGTCCGCCGCCCTTGTAGGGGACCGGCAGCAGGCTCGTCTTCGTCATCATCTTGAACAACTCGCCTGCGAAATGCTCGGGACTGGCGACCCCGGAGGTGGCATAGGTCAGCTCGCCGGGCTTCGCCCGCGCCAGGGCAATCAGATCCTTGACCGATTTCGCCGGCAGCGTGGGATGCGCCGCGAACACGTTCGACACCTCCGACACCACGGTGATCGGCGCGAAATCGCGCTCGATGTCGTAGCCGAGGTTCTTGTACACCGGCTTGCTCATGATGTGCGCCACCGACATGAAGAGGATCGTGTAGCCGTCCGCGGGCGCCTCCGCCGCGACCTTGGCCGCCAGGTTGGCATTGGCGCCCGGGCGGTTCTCGACGACGAACGGCTGCTTCAGGGACTCCGACATCTTCGCCCCGACCGCGCGCGCCATGATGTCCGTGCCGCCACCCGGCGCGAACCCGACGAGAATGCGCACCGGCTTCGCGGGATAGGACTGGCCGTGCGCCGTGAGCGAGCAGGCGAGCAGCGCCAGCGGGACGAACCAAAGGGAAGGAAACCGCACGGTGATTCCTCCTTGTTTTGGTCACCATGCTAGATGGCAATGATCGGGCACGTCAAATCCGATACAATCGCGCTCCTATGACCGCACCCCGCATAGCGCTCGTCCACGCGATGCCGGTCGCCATCGAGCCGGTCGCTTACGTGTTCCGCGAGCTGTGGCCGCAAGCGCGCGTGACGCACCTGCTCGATGACTCGCTGCCCGCCGACCTCACGGCGGCCGGAGCGATCACGCCCGCGATGGTGGAGCGCTTCGTCGCGATGGCGCGCTACTGCGAGAGCTGCGGAGCGGACGCCGTGCTCTTCACCTGCTCGGCGTTCGGCGCGGCGATCGACGCCGCCAAGCACGCGGTCCGGGTGCCGGTGCTGAAGCCCAATGAAGCGATGCTGGAGGAGGCGCTGGCAGCGGGTCCCGAGCTCGCGCTGCTCGCCACCTTCGAGCCCAGCATTCCGTCCCTCAAGAAGGAATTCGAGGATCTCGCGGCGAGCCGCGGCATCCAGCTCAAGCTGAAGACCCGCACCATTCCCGCAGCCATCGCCGCGCTCCAGAAAGGCCGCGCCGCCGAGCACGATCAGCTGATCGCCGCGGCGGCGGCCGAGATCGGACCGTGCGACGCGCTGGTGCTCGGCCAGTTCTCGATGGCGCGCGCGGCGACCGGCATCCCGGCGAAGGCCGGGCGCAAGGTGCTGACCAGCCCGCACTCGGCGGTCACGCGCCTCAAGCACCTCTTCGACGTCAGATAACGAGTTTGTTCCCCTCCTGCCCGAGGGTGAGCCGGGGTTTCGAGGACCATGTGTCCGAGCCGGCGAACGCCCAACTCGATGCAGCGAGTTGGGATGGGCGGGGTGGCACGGCAGGTGACGGGGTGGTGGGAGCGATTGGCTTTACGGCCTCAGCGTCACGTGCCCGCATTGCGCGCACGTTCTGCTTTTTTCCGAGCCGTAGAACTCCTCGTAGGCGCGCGACACCGGGTCCGCGTTGTAATCGGATACGTGCCTGATGCTCTCGTAGAGCACGGCCCCGCAACTCTCGCAGAACCACGTGAAGCGGTCGCGCTCCCCGGCGCGGCGCTTGCGCTCGAGGACGAGCACGAACGCATCGGGCGCAAAGCGCGGCGAGTGCGGCACTCCCGCGGGGCAATAGATGATCTCGCCCTCGCGGATCACCGCAACCTTCTCCTCGCCCTGCGGCGTGCGGTAGTGCAGGTTCATGTCCCCCTTGATCATGTACATCACCTCATCGGAGGGGTCGGAGTGGAACTCGCTGCGGTGCTCGCGGCCCCGCGCGACGAAGGCGAGCGTGTCATCCGCCTGCCACAGGATCTTCACCGGCCGGGTGGCCTTGCGTATGCCATCGGTGATGCTGTCGAGATTGACCGCCTTGAGCTCGCTCATGCCAGCCTCCCCTTTGCCTGAGTCACTTCTCACCGAGAAGTGACCTGGCCGTCCTGTTGCAGATCCACTCCCGCTCGGCCGGCGTGAGGCCCGGGATCGCGGTCACCTGACCAACCTGCCTGGCATCGCCCTTGGGCGCCATGTCGAAAGGATTGTCGGTGCCGATGACGATATGGTTCGCCCCGATCATGTTGATGAGATGGCGCGTCGAGCGCGGCTCGTGCGTCAGGCAATCGAAGTACAGGCGCTTGAAGAGGTCCCGCGGCGAGCTCGCGCTGTTCACCTTGGGCTCGGGGCGGACGTCGTGCCCGTGCACGAAGCGCCCGATCTGGTAGGGAACGAAGCCCCCGCCGTGCGCGAGCAGGAAGCGCAGCTTCTTGAGGTCGTCGAGCGCGCCGCTGAACATGAGGTGGGCCACCATCAGCGTGGTATCGAGCGGGAAGCCGACGAAGTTTCCCAGGTAGTAGCTGTCCATGCCGCCCTGGGCGAGGCACCGGTAGGGGTGCGTGAAGATGAAGAGCCCGAGCTGCTCGATCGCCTTCAGCACCTTGCGGAACTTCATGTCGGCGAGCGGCACGCCCTCGATCGAGGTGGCGAGCTCGACCGCCCTGAACCGGTAGTCCCGCGCCACCCGCTCGAGCTCCGCGAGCGCCGCGTCCGGGTCCTGCATGGGAAGATGCGCCATCCCGCGCAACCGGTCCGGGTGCTTTGCCACCATCTGCGCGATGCCGTCGTTGGCCAGGCGGATGATCTCCGCCCCGGCGTCGGGCTTGAGCCAGTAGAAGTAGATCGGCGGAGCAGGCGAGATCACCGCGACATCCATGCCGACCCGGTCCATCCACGCGAGCTTCGCCTCCGGATCGAAAAATTCCGGCAGCAGCTCGATCATGCGGCCGTGGGCGTCGAAGTACGGCTTGCCGTTGCGGTCCTCGATCCGCGTGCCGTAGCGCTCCGGATGGCGCCGGATCGCCTGCACGACCGTCTCGGGAACCACGTGGTTGTGCAGGTCGTATGTCTTCACTCGCCTCGTGCGCGAGGCCCTCCTGCTGCTGCCTTTTTTCGTGGCATTCATGCTTCGCTTTCCCGCTACTTTATCGCCAGCGGATTCACCGGCGAGCCCACCGCCCCGGTGATCGGCAGCGCCGGCGCGACGAACAGAAATTCGTAGCGCTTGTCCTCCGCGCAATCCTTCGCGAGCTCGCCCAGGTGAAAGATCTCGCCCACCGTAAGTCCCATGATCGGGATCGTGATCCAGTGCCAGGGCTGGTTGGTGTCCTCGGTCTCGTTGGGCCGCACCTCCACGCCCCACGTGTCGGTGGCGATGCCTGCGATCTCGCGCTTGTG
Source organism: Burkholderiales bacterium (assembly GCA_036555035.1). Classification (GTDB taxonomy): domain Bacteria; phylum Pseudomonadota; class Gammaproteobacteria; order Burkholderiales; family SG8-41; genus SG8-41. The sequence goes on from DATBMB010000227.1 coordinate 8,655, forward strand.
GACCCAGTCCACGGACTCGAATGCGAGGCCCGGCGCGTCGCCGCCCGAGTAGCCGTCCCAACTCTTCGCCGCGAGGCAGCGCTCGAGGTGCCCTGTGCGCACCAATAGATAGTCGCCGCGCCGCGTCCGCACACCTTGCTTTTTCTCGGTGAAATCGAGGATCTCGCCCGTGATCGCGAATCCGTCGGGCAGCCATTTCCTGCCCAGCGCGCGGGGGACATCGAGCAGCACGCCCCGTCCTACCATCTTCTCGCGGGTATTCTCGATCCCGCCCTTCAACGCGCCGCTGGTGGTGACATTGCGGCAGTCGTAGCCGTTCCACATGTGGTCGTAGTACAGGATGTGGCCGAGCCCGTCCCACTGCGTGCCGCACTGGAGCGGCATGATGATGATGTCGTCGGTGCCGCGGATCTTGCGGTGGTCGAGCACGCCGGAGTAGGCGTCGGTGCCGGTGCGGAGCATCAGGTGCAGGGGATTGAAGCGGCCGAGCGCGGGATACTTGGACTTTCCGCCCTGCGGGCCGTGCTGGTCGTAATTCAGCGCGAGCGAGATAACCTTGCCCTTGCGCACCAGGCGCGCCGCCGCGACGATGTCCGCGGCGGTCGTGAAGTTGAGCGTGCCGATCTCATCGTCTTTTCCCCACCGGCCCCAGTTCTTGTAGCGCTTCGCCGCCTTGTGCACGTCGGCGCGCTTCAGCCTGCGGTTCTTACTGTCGCGCGTGTCCTTGAGCCTGAGCTTGACCGCCATGGGGAGAGTCCTGTCTATGCGGGGTGAGGAAAGGCACGAAGTCTAGCCACCGCTGCGGGGCGGCGTCAACGCAGCGATGCCGGCGCGATGGCGTGAAATCGCGTTTGGCGCGATACTCCCGCCACGCATCGAAAGCGCGTTTCCACATTGCAGACTGTTGAGACAGAGGACCCTGCATGAGCCAAGGCACGACTGACGTTTCTCCCGCCGCGCGAGCAGACATCGCCCCGACAGGCATGCTGCGTGTCGGCATCAATCTCGGAAACTTCCTGCTCACTGCGAAGGACCCCAAGACCGGCGAGCCGAAGGGCGTCGCGGTGGACCTGGGACACGAGCTGGGCCGGCGGCTGGGCGTTCCGGTCGAGATCGTCGGCTACGCGACGCCCGGCGAGCTGGCCGACGCGGCCACCTTCGGCGCGTGGGACGTCGGATTTCTCGGCGCCGAGCCGCAGCGCGCCAAGGAGATCGACTTCACCCCCGCCTACGTGGAGATCGAGGCCACCTACCTGGTGCCGGCCGGATCCCCGCTGCGGGAGATATCCGATTTCGACCGGCAGGGCATCCGCATCGCGGTACCGGAGAAGAGCGCCTACGAGCTGTATCTCGCCCGCACGCTGAAGCACGCCAACCTGATGCGCGCCAAGGGGGGCGACGCCGCGTTCAAGCTCTTCGTCGATGAGAAGCTCGACGCCCTCGCCGGCCTGAGGCCCAGGCTCATGAAGGACCACGAGAAGCTGAAAGGCTCGCGCGTCATCTACGGGCGGTTTACCGCCGTTCAGCAGGCGATCGGCATCCCCCGGGGGCGCGTCGCCGGCGCGAAATACCTGCGCGATTTCGTCGAGGACATCAAAGCGTCCGGGCTCGTCGCGAAGACGATCGAGAAGAACGGCGTCCGGGGCCTCACCGTCGCCCCCAAGGCCGACGACGGGAAGAAGTAAAGCGGCCTACTCGTCCTGGCCGTAGTGGATGCGCCGGTTGGGCAGCGTCACGACGCTGCGCGCGATCCGTGCATCGACGATCGTCCAGGTTCAATATGTAGACTATGCCGCCCCGGCGCAACGGGCGGCGAGCCGTTCCGTAAATTCCTTCGTCATGCGCTTGACCACCAGCATCGCGCCGCCTTCGATCAGCGAGGCGAGCCTCCCGCCGATTTCGACCTGCGCATCGACGGGAATGGCCGAGCCCGGCGGATCGGCCTGCTCGACAATCTTGAAGGTCATGGTGGAGCGGATCTTGGTCCCACCTTGGTCGTCCCTGCCCCTCGCGATGACGCGCCCGGCCATCGCGGCCTCGTCCAGCTCGAGCGCGAAGCGGGCGCGAAAGTTCACCTTGGCCGGCCCGAACTTGACGGTTAGGGTCGCGTCGTACGATCCGTCCTCCTGCCGCTGCCCCAGCGCCGCCCCGGGCACGCAATCGACGACCTTGTGGGGGTCCGACAGCACGCTCCAGACTGCCTGCGGCGCCGCGGACACCTCGATGCGCTCGTTGACTTCGATCATGAAGCGCGGATTGTAGCAGCGGGCACCACTTTACCCGTCGCCGCCGGTGTGTATCATATTCAAGCCCGGGAAGTCAGTCGGGCATCCCCCGGTCACAACCCACTAGGAGGAGAACAACAATGCGCTCCCTGCTTACACCCTTCCTGCGCGCGCCCATCGTCAAGACGCTCGTGTTCGGCGGCCTGGCGCTGACGGTCGGCTACGCGCTTGCGCAGCAGATGGTCACTCCCCAGAGCAAGCCGCCGTCGGATAAGGATGTCAAGGCGCGAACCGCGAGCGGTGGCTACAAACCCGAGCGCATGAAGAATCCGAACCTGACGCCCCACGCGGGCAGGATGACGGTGACGCCTCCCTCCGATATCCCGCTCGACCGGATCAAGGTGCCGAAGGGCTTCCAGGTCGAGCTCTGGGCGCACGGCATGCCGGGCGTGCGCATGATGGCGCGCGGCTCCAAGGGCACGATCTGGGCCGGCACGCGCATCATCGGGCGCGTCTACGAGATCAAGGACAAGGGCGGCGTGCGCACGCATCGCGTGCTTGCCGAGAAGCTCGTGCAGCCGAACGGCGTTGCGTTCCAGGGCGGCAACCTCTACGTCATGGCAATCAACCGCGTGTTCCGCTACGACGGCATCGAGGACAACCCCAACGTCAAGCCGGTTGAGCTCACAGCCCAGTTCAAGCTTCCACCCGAGGTCCACCACAACTGGAAGTTCATCGCCTTCGGGCCGGACGCCAAGCTCTACGTGCAGGTGGGCGCGCCATGCAACATCTGCGAGCCGAGCGACCAGCACGCGCAGATCCGCCG
>DATBMB010000233.1:0-13604 GCA_036555035.1 Burkholderiales bacterium
CTCCTTGAAGAGCTCCGCCATCCGCACCGAGGCCGAGGGCACCTTCTCCGAGGGCTTGAGCACGAACGTGTTGCCGCAGGCGATCGCCACCGGGAACATCCACAGCGGCACCATCACGGGGAAATTGAACGGCGTGATGCCCGCGCACACGCCCACCGGCTGGCGCACCGTGTGGCAGTCCACGCCCGTGCCGACGTTCTCCGAATGCTCGCCCTTGAGGAGATGCGGGACGCCGCACGCGAACTCGACCACCTCGATGCCGCGCTGGACCGAGCCCATCGCGTCGGGGAGGGTCTTGCCGTGCTCTTCCGTGACGAGCGCCGCGAGCTCCTTCTGGTTCGCCTGCAGCAGCTGCAGGAACTTCTGCATCACGCGCGCGCGCCTGAGCGGCGGCGTCTCGCCCCAGCCCAGGGCCGCCGCAGCCGCGGCCTTCACCGCCTGGTCGATATCGGCCGCGTTGCAGAGCGGGACCTTGCGGATGACGGTCCCCAGCGCCGGGTTGGTCACGGGCCCGAAGCGGGTGCTGGAGGCGGGATGGTGCCTGCCGAAGATCCACAGCGGCACGCTCGCCACGTTGCGTGATGAGTCGTTCATGATCTGCGCTTCCTTCGGTACAGCTCGCGGAAGGTGCGGCCTTCCGGTGCCGGGAAATCGCGCCCGTCGGTCCAGCCGCCGCCGAAAGGCAGGCGGCGGATGCGCCGGCTCGCGCCGCCGAGCACGGACAGCGCGCGCGCGCCGAGCGCCGTCATCATCGCATAGATCGCCGGGCGCCGCGCCGTCCAGCTCCACAGCGCGAGCCCCAGCCGCTCCGGCCACGGCTTGAGCCCGCGCTCGAACTGGCGCTCGCGGAGCTTCCTCATGAGATCGGGCAGGGGAATCTTCACCGGGCAGACCACGCCGCACTGATTGCACAATGTCGCGGCGTTGGGAAGATCGAGGGCGTTCTCCAGCCCCACGTAGCTCGGGGTCAGCACCGAGCCCATCGGCCCAGGATAGACCCAGCCGTAGGCGTGCCCGCCCACGCTCTGGTACACCGGGCAGTGGTTCATGCATGCGCCGCAGCGTATGCAGCGCAGCATCGGCTGCAGATCGCTGCCCAGCAGCTCGGATCGCCCGCCGTCGAGCAGGATCACGTGGAAATGCTGCGGCCCGTCGCGCTCGCCCTCCCCTTTCACGCCGGTCGTCACCGAGATGTAGTTGGAGATGGTCTGTCCCGTGCCGTGGGCGGGCAGGAGCCGCATCAGCGTCGCCGCGTCCTCGAGCGTCGGCAGCACCTTCTCGATGCCGGTGATCGCGACATGCACGCGCGGGAGCGTCGTCACCAGCCGGCCGTTGCCCTCGTTGGTGACGATGAGCGTGGAGCCGGTCTCGGCCACGATGAAATTGGCGCCCGAGATGCCCATGTCGGCGGTGATGAAATGCTGCCGCAGCATCTCCCGCGCTTCGCGCGTCAGCGCGGCGATATCGGTCTTGCGCGGCGTGTGGTGCTTCTCCTGGAAGAGATCCGACACCTCGTCGCGCGTCTTGTGCACCACGGGGGCGACGATGTGCGAAGGCGGCTCGCGCGCGAGCTGGAGGATGTACTCGCCGAGATCGGTCTCGACGACCTCGACGCCGGCGGCCTCGAGCGCCTCGTTGAGCGCGCACTCCTCGCTCACCATGGACTTCGACTTCACCACCTTGCGCACACCGTGGCCCCGCGCGATCTCGCACACGATGCGGTTCACGTCCTCGCGCGTTTCCGCCCAGTGCACGACCGCGCCCCGCGCCACGGCATTGCGCTCGAATTCCTCCAGGTAGGAATCGAGCTCGGCGAGCGCGCGGTCGCGGATCGCCGCGGCGGCAGCGCGGATCTCCTCGTAGTTGCCGAGCTCGGCCACGCGGTCGGCGCGCCCACGAACGAAATTGCCCTGCAGCCGCTTCAGCGCGGCCTGGAGGTTGGCGTTCCCGAGCTTGGCGCTCGCCGTCGCCTTGAAGTGCATGGAGGTGACTTGCATCAGTTCACGCGGTAGCGGCGGACGGCGTCGGGGTTCCAGTCGAGGCCGTTGCCCGGGCGGGTGTCGAGAACCGCTTCCCCATCGACGATCCGCAGCGGCTGATCGAGCAGCGCGTTCGCCCAGTCCACGTACTCCAGCCAGTGCGCGGTCGGCGTCACCGCGAGCAGATGCGCGCTCACCTCGGGGTAGAGATGCGAGGACATGCCGATGCCCCGCTCCGCGGCAAGCCCGGCGGCGCGCTGCCAGCCGCTGACGCCCCCGATGCGCTCCAGGTCCGGCATCACGTAGTCGCACGCCTGCGCATCGAGCGCCCGCTCCATGTCGTGCGGGAGAGAGAAGTTCTCGCCGATCTGCACCGGCGTTGCGACCGCGCGCGCGATCTCCGCGCAGCCCGCGAAGTCGTCGTGCCGGACCGGCTCCTCCAGCCAGTAGACGCCCTCTCCGTCGAGCGCGCGCCCGCGCCGGATCGCCTCCTCGACGGTCAGCGCCTGGTTGTAATCCACCATCAGCAGGATTTCGGAAGGGATGCGCGCGCGGACGGCGCGCACCGCGGCAAGATCGGCTTCGAGCGTCGGGTAGCCCAGGCGCAGCTTCACGGCCTTGAAGCCGCCGACGAGCAGCTTCACCGCCTCGTCCGCAACCGCCGCCGGCTCCATCAATCCAAGACCGCAGCTGTTGTAGGCGGCAAGCGGCCGCAGCGACCCGCCGAGAAAGACCGCGAGCGGGGCGCCGGCGGCCCGCGCGAGTGCGTCCCAGCACGCGACATCGAAGGTTGCCAGCGCCATGCGCACGATGCCCTGCACGCCGATCAGCTTGAAGCGCCGGCCGAGCTTCTCCCCCAGGGCGGCCGGCTCAACCCGGTCGCCCTTCACGGTGCGCAGAACCTCCTCGAGCATCAAGGCGATCGCGGCAGCAGCGGCCGGCAGGTAGCAGAACTGGTAGGCGTGGCCCGTGACGCCCTCCTCGGTCTCGAGGTCGACCAGCAGCAGCGGCGCCTCGCGCAGCGCCTGCTGGCTGGTGCCGAGCACGTAGGTCATCGGCACCTGCACGCCGACGGCGCGAAGGTTCCGAACGGTGAGCCCGGGCGGCGTCACGCCTTTCTGCCCTGGGCGTGAAGGATCAGGATGTCGCGCGCTGCGCGGTGTATGGGCGTCGCCACGCCGGCGGCCGCCCCGAGCTCCACCACGGAGCCCGATAGCCACTCCACCTCCAGCGGATTGCCGCGCTCGAGATCGAGCTGCAGCGAAGCGGTCATCGTCGGCGGCAGCGTGTCAACGAATGCCATGCGCTCCTCGGCGAAGTCCGCCGGCAGGCGGACTCCGTGAGCCCGGCCCACGGCGGCCGCCTCGCGCATCGCGTCGAGGTAGAACTCGCGGGTCAGGGGATGGCTGCGAATCGGCCCAATCGGCAGCCGGATGGTAGCGGTCACCGCGGCCATGCCGACCAGGAACGCGAATTTTTCCCAGAGCGTGCGGCGGATGTCGTCGGAGATAGCCGCATCCAGTCCGGCCTTCCGGCACCACTCGAGCAGTTCCTGCGCGCGCTTGGAACGCCGGCCGTCATACTCGCCGAACACGACCCTCTGGACCGTGCCGGTGTGCTGGATCACGCCAGGGCGGGCGATTGCAGTCCCCATGTACGCGACCCCGCCCATCAATGCCTTCTCGCCCACGATCGGTCGCAGAATGTCGTCCTTCCTCACGCCGTTCTGCAGCGAGATGACGCCGGTTTCGGGGCCGATGAGCGGCAGGATCGCGCGCGCGGCCGGCTCCGTATCCCACAGCTTGACGCTGAAGATGACGATATCCACCGGCCCGATCGTGGAGGGGTCGTCCGTCACCCGCGGCCTGGGCAGATGCACGTTGCCAACCGAACTTTCGAGCCTGAGGCCGTGTTCGCGCATCGCAGCCAGATGCGCGCCGCGCGCGACGAACGAGACGTCGCATCCCGCATGCGCCAGACGCGCGCCGATCAGGCCGCCGACGCCACCCGAGCCCATCATCGCGATCTTCATGGCGTCTCGCCCGCCAGCACCTCGGCGACGTGCAGAACCCTGGTCCGGGTGTCGCCGCGGCGCCGCAGCCGGCCTTCGATGTGAAGCATGCAGCCGAGATCCCCGAGCACCACCGCGCCTGCGCCGCTCGCCGCGATGTTCGCGCATTTGCGCTCGGCGATGTGGGTGGCGATATCTCCGTACTTCACCGCAAAAGCGCCGCCGAATCCGCAGCAGCTCTCGGCCTCCTCCATCTCCTTCAACGCGAGCCCCGGCAGCCGTGCGAGCAGCGCGCGCGGCTGGGCCTTGACCCCGAGCTCGCGCAGCCCCGAGCACGAGTCATGATAGGTAATCGACCCGGCAAACGACGCGGGAAACTCTTTAGCCTTCGCGACGTTGACCAGGAAGTCCGTCAGCTCGTAGGTGCGCCCGCAGAGCCTCTGGACCCGCTCGCGCTCGGCCGGGGCGTCGCGGAAGAGATCCGGGAAATGGGTGCGGATCATCCCGCCGCAGGAGCCCGACGGGACGACGACGTAGTCCAGGCCCTCGAATTCGTCGAGCACCTTTCTGGCAAGCGCCCGGGCGGACGCGCGGTCCCCGGAGTTGTAGGCCGGCTGGCCGCAGCAGGTCTGGGAGGAAGGCACGACGACTTCGCAACCCGCGGCCTCCAGGAGCTTCAGCGCCGCGAAACCGATCCGCGGCCTCATGAGATCGACGAGGCAGGTGACAAAAAGACCCACGCGCATGCGTGAAATTATCGCAGATTCAAGATGCCCTTTCCCTCCTGCAGGATCCTCACTGCGACCGAGCAAGGCCGTGGTCGGCTCCGGTCAGCTCCTTGGCCTCGGCAAGATGAAGTCCACGGCTGAGTAGATCCTCTCCTGCTGGTCTTCGGTCAGGGACTCGAACACCCTCGCAACCTCGGCGTTGTTCGAGATTTTCCAGCGGGATGCCGCCACGGCACCCAGCGCGCGTGGAAACCTGCCGGAGCTCTCGGAGAGCGCCAAATCCCGCATATGAGCCCATCGAGCCGTCTCCGGAAGGCCGGCCAGCATGCGCCGAACCTCGAGACCGATGCGCTCGGGATTGTGCCGGCAGACATAGCCGAAATGCCAGATACGAATCCTGCTGGTCAGTCGGTCCATCATGGCGATTGCCTTCAAGGGCCGCGTCGAATTCCTGCCGTTTGAACAGGCCCGCAGTATCCGGTGACCGGGCGCGCGCCGCTGTTCTCCCTGCGCCAACCGCTTGCCCTGCCGTGCCATAATGGATTGCGCCTGGCGAGATGGAGATTTCGCTCAGGGGAGGACCTTCAGGGGATGGAAACTTTCCTGGCGACGATGGGGCAGGTATTTGTGCGCCTCGTCGAGATGCACGGGATCGATGCGGCCACGCTGGTGCGCGAGGCGGGTGTCGATCCGGCGGCGCTGCGCGACCCGTCGGCGCGGATTCCGAGCGCTTTCTGGGACAGGGCGGTCGCAAGAGCCGCCGGCATGATTCCCGACCCCGCATTCGCGCTGCGCGCGGCGCGCTGCTGGCACCCTTCCAACCTGGGCGCGCTCGGCCATGCCTGGCTCGCGAGCTCGACGCTGCGCACCGGCCTGGAGCGACTCCAGCGCTACAGCCGCATACTGGGCGAGAAGGCGGAACTCAGAATCACGAATGCACGGGAGGGATTGCGGTTCGTGTACGACCATCGCCGGCGCGATCCATTGCTAAAAGCAATCGGCACCGATTTCGCGATGTCGCTTGTCCTTGACATGTGTCGAATGAACTACGGCGCATCGCTGAGGCCCATGGAGGTACGGCTTTCCCGCGCCAGGCCCCCCGACACCGAGCCGTACCGGCACTTCTTCGGCTGCCCGATCCGTTTCGAGGCGAACGAGGACAGTTTCCTGTTTTCGCACCGCGTCGCCGACGAGCTGCTTCCCACCGCAAACCGGCAGCTCGGGGGCACGCTCGACGGCATTCTCGTTGCCCAGCTCGCGGCGCTGGACAAGAACAACGTCCTCGCGCGCTGCAAGTCCAACGTGCTGGAACAGCTGACATCGGGGGAAGCATCCGAGGGGGACATGGCCCGGCAGCTGCACATGAGCCGCAGGACGCTGCAGCGGAAACTCGCCGAATCCAATACCACTTACCAGAATCTCGTCGATGACACCCGCCGGGACCTGGCATTGCGCTACTTGGAAGATCCGGGGAAGTCAATCACTGACGTGACTTTCCTTTTGGGGTTCTCCGGGCAGAGCGCCTTCACCCGCGCTTTCAAGCGCTGGACCGGGATGTCCCCGACCCAATTCCGCGAGCAGAGGCAGGCACCGGCACCAGCCTGACGTCACCCGCCTGAAAAACCAGGGCGCAATCTGGCGCGCCGGGTTTAGCGGTTGGCGCGCACGGTCAAGTCTTCCATGGGCATGCCGGAGATACTGCGTGCTCCGCAATCAGCGGGCACCTGCCCTCGATGACCCAACCGGAACATTCAATCTACAGCTGGCCGGGCATGGAGCCGCTCGATACGCTGGAACTGCATGTCCTGGCGCGGGCGTACCGCGCTGCATGGCGCTCGATGCACGTCCGCGATCCGATGGGCTGGCACGTCATAGACAGCCTCCACGTGATGATCGTTTTCGGCTCACCGCTGGATTCGCGCCCCGTCCCCTCCCCGATGCAGGATTGAGATGGACATGTCTGCCCGCTACCCGTACCAGATCCGGATCGTCCGCCTGCAGTCCACTGCGGACGGGTCATTGCCGAAGGAAGTGATGACTACCGAGCTGGTTGCGACGCGATCCGGCATCGTCGCGATCGCGGCGAGCTTTCAGAAGATCTATCCGAGACCCGGGCACCGGGTGCTGGTCCACCTGTGCGAGCGCTCGCGCGATCCGCTTCCGGTCGACTGGGAGAGCCTCGAGGATCCGGACGATGGCCCGCGGTGACAGGTCGCCGGACTCAGATGCGCCATGGGCGCAGAAACGCCATGCGGTCCATCGAGCGCACCGTCAACTGGCGCACGGTCTTCTTGTGCAGCACGTGCAGCACGACGGGAGCACCCGCGTCGCCGCTCGCCCACAGCCTCTGGTAGAACTCGCTCTGGCGCCCCACCGCCTGCCCGCCTACCCCGAGGATGACGTCGCCGCGCGCAAGGCCCGCCTGGTCCGCCGGCGACTGGGGCAGCACGCGCGTCACCACCACGTGTCCCTGGATCTCCTCGGAATAGACGCCCAGCCAGGGCCGCGGCGGCTCCCGGCGCTGGCCGGTGGCGAGCAGGTCGTGCAGGAACGGCTTGAGGAGATCGATCGGAACGAACATGTTGCCGGGGAACGCGGCCCCGATCTCGAGCGCGTCGCTGACCCAGAGCGATCCCACGCCCACCAGCCTGCCGTCGGCGTCGAGCAGCGCCGCGCCGCTGTGCTCGAAGCGCGGCGGCGCCGTGAAGATTCCGCCCTCGATCATGTATTCCCACCAGCCCGTGAAGCGGCGCCGCGACACCACGCAGGCGCGCGAGGCGCCGCCAGCGCCGCCGTGGGCCGCCACGAGCACCGTGGCGAGCTCCCGCACCTCGGCCGAGCTGCCCATCTCCAGCGGCCGGCAGTCGATGGCGGCGCGCAGCACGCCGAAGCCCGTGGCATGGTCGTAGCCCACGACGCTCGCGGGGAAGACGCGACCGTCGCCCGCCACGACCAGTATCGAGCCCGCCTCGAGTATCAGGTAGCCGATGGTGAGGATGAGGCCCTTCTCGCCGAATACCACCCCGGTGCCTTCGCGCTCGGCCCCCAGGTTCTCGGTGGTGCGCGCGTCCGGCACGGCCTTGATGGAGAGCTTCACCACGCCCTCCAGCGGGACGTTGTCGGCGCGCAGCTCGGGCACCGCGATATGCGCGGCGCGCCAGGCCGACAGAGCAGCAGTGAAGAACGAGACAGTCACCGTTCGCGTCCGAAACGGACCGCGTCTTGAACGGCGACTATTCTAGCGGGTAGCGGCGGGAGAGGTGCGGGTGACTTACGCGGGCGCCCGGTAGCGGACGCCGATGATCTCGATCTCGGCCTCGCCGGCCGGGGTAGCCAGCGTCACGACGTCGCCGCTGCGGCGCTTGAGCAGCACCCGGGCGATCGGCGACAGCCAGCTCACCTGGCCGCGCTTCACATCCACCTCGTCCACGCCGACGATCGTGACGGTGCGTTCATCTTTCCCGCCGCGCACGTAGGCGTAGGTGACTGTGGCGCCGAAGAATACCTGGTCGGAGCCGCCGCGGCGCACCGGATCCACCACTTCCGCGCTGTCGAGGCGCTTGTTGAGGTAATGGATGCGGCGGTCGATCTCGCGCAGCCGCTTCTTGCCGTAGATGTAGTCGCCGTTCTCGGAGCGATCGCCGTTGGAGGCCGCCCACTGGATGGTCTTTACCAGCTCGGGGCGCTCGGCGTCGAGGAGCTTCGAGAGCTCGGTCTTCAACCGCGCGTAACCCTGCGGCGTCATGTAGTTTTTGACTTCCGGGGTGGCCGCGACGGCCGCCGTACTGCGTCCGTTACCGTTTCGGCCATGTCCGTTGCCGTTACGACCGTTGCCGTTGCGAGTGCGCGAGAGTGACGCTGACTTGCTCATGGTGAGTGTTGGTGCGATGCGTTTCGAGCGGAGGAGCCTCATAGTATAGCAAAAACAATGTATTACTGGCGATACCTGCAGCCAGCATGCCGAAGCGCGCCCCGCCACCGCTTTTTTCGTTGTCCCTCTCGATTTCATATTGTAAAATCGGCCGCCCGAGTCGACTCAACTCCCTGCTGTGGCAAGACAAAAAGAAGAGAAATCCACGATCCAGGTCATCGACCGCATGATGAGCCTGCTCGGAGCCCTTTCCCGTCATGGCTCGCCCGTCAACCTCAAGCAACTCGCCGCCGAGACCCGCCTGCACCCCTCCACGGCGCACCGCATCCTCGCCGTGCTGGTCGCCAACCGCCTGGTGGACCGGGTCGAGCCCGGCACCTACCGCCTCGGATTTCGCCTCCTCGAGCTGGGCAACCTGGTCAAATCGCGCATCAGCGTGCGGCAGGAGGCCTTGCCCCACATGCAGAACCTGCACCAGCAGCTCGGCGAGACGATCAATCTCTCCGTGCGCCACGACGACGAGGTGGTCTATGTCGAGCGCACGACCGGCAACAGCTCCATGATGCGGGTGGTCCAGATCATCGGCGCGCGCGCGCCGCTGCACATCACCGCGGTAGGCAAGATCTTCCTCGCCGAGGATGGCCCCGAGACGTGCGGGGAATACGCGCGGCGCACGGGACTGCCACGCTTTACCGATCACACGCTGACCGACGGCGATGCCCTGGCCCGGGAGCTGGACAAGGTCCGCCGCCAGGGCTACGCCTTCGACAACGAGGAGGCCGAGAAGGGCGTCTCCTGCATCGGCGCCGGCATCTACAACGACGAAGGCAGGCTGGTCGCCGGCCTTTCCGTGTCCGCCCCCTCCGACCGGCTGAACAAAGCATGGGCACCCCAAGTGCGCCAGGCCGCCGAGCGCATCTCGCGGGCGATCGGCCACCAGCCCAGGTAATTGACCCGTGCTGGACCAGCCCCTCGTCATCCTCGACGTAGAGACCACCGGGGCAAATCCAGTCTACGACCGTGTCACGGAGGTGGGCCTGATCGAGGTCGAGCGTGGGGGAAGCATCGCCGAGTGGTCCTCGCTGGTGAATCCCGGGACGAGGATCCCGCCGGCGATCCAGTCGCTCACCGGCATCACCGACGACATGGTGGCGCTTGCCCCCTCCTTCGCCGAGATCGCGGAGCGCCTGTTCGCGCGGCTCGAGGGGAAGCTCCTCGTCGCGCACAATGCCCGATTCGATTATGGTTTCCTGCGCAACGAATTCCGCCGCGCCGGATTGCGCTACTCGAGCCGCGTGCTGTGCACGGTCAAGCTCTCGCGCCGTCTGTTCCCGCGGGAGTCCCGCCACAACCTCGACGCCCTGATGGCGCGCCACGACCTTGCGTGCGAGGCGCGCCACCGCGCGCTCGGGGACGCCCGCGCGGTGTGGCTGCTCCTTGACCGGTGGCGGCGCGAGATCGCACCGGATGCACTTGCCACCGCAGTGGAGGCCCTGGTCAAGGCGCCGGCCATTCCCGGGGGATTGGCGGACGGTGCGCTCGACGACCTCCCGGAAGCGCCGGGCGTCTATACCTTCTACGGCGAGAATGGCGCCGCGCTCTACGTGGGCAAGAGCATCAACCTGCGTTCGCGGGTGCTCGCGCATTTCGCGGGCGATCATCGCGATGCCCGGGACATGAAAATCGCGCAGCAGGTGCGACGGGTCGACTGGTTCGAGACCGCGGGCGAGCTGGGCGCCCTCATCGAGGAGTCGCGGCTCGTCAAGAAGCTCGCGCCGGTCTACAACCGCCGGCTGCGGCGGGCCGCCGAGCTTTGCGCCTGGCACTGGCGCGCCGAGGCGCTGCTGGATCCTCCCCGCCTGGTGATCGCCGGGGACCTCGCGCGGGTGCGGTTCGACGATCTGCACGGTCTCTTCCGCTCGCGGTCCTCGGCCCTGGAGGCGTTGCGGGAGATCGCCACCGCACACCAGCTGTGCCCGATCGTCCTCGGGCTGGAAAAGGGCAAGGGCCCCTGCTTTGCCCACCAGCTCAAGCGCTGCAGGGGCGCCTGCGTGGGCAAGGAGCCCCGTGCGGTTCACGCCCTGCGGCTCGCCGCCGCGCTCGCGCAGCTCAAAGTACGACCGTGGCCGTTCAAGGGCCGGGTCGGCGTACTCGAGCGAGGAGCGGCGCGGGGAGAGATCATCGTGCTCGACCGGTGGTGCTACCTCGGCACGGTGCGCTCCGAGGCCGAGCTCGGCGAGCTGGACACCGGGCGTCCGCCAGCAGCGTTCGACCTCGACACCTACAAGATACTGACGCGCTTCTTCGCGCGCCCGCGCGGCGACTACCGTGTCATCGAGCTTGCAGCCTGACGATGCGTGAGGGTTGACACATGACCGACAGGAACCCGGAAACTCAGGCCCGCATCGATCTCACTGCGGCGCTGCGCTGGGCCGACCGGTTGGGCTTCGGCGAGGGCATCTGCAACCACTTCAGCGTCGAGATCCCGGGGCGCGCGGGCCACTTCCTCATCAATCCCCTGGGACTGCACTGGTCGGAGATTCGGCCGGGCGATCTCGTGACGGTGGATGCGGCGGGGCGCAAGGTCTCGGGCCGGCACGACGTCGAGCCCACCGCGTTCTTCATCCACGGCGCGATGCATCGCTCCAAGCCCTCGGCCAAATGCGTCATGCACACCCACATGCCGTACGCCACCACGCTCACCGTGGTGCAGGGCGGGCGGCTCGAATGGGCGAGCCAGAACTCGCTCAAGTTCCACGGACGCGTCGCCTACGACGACAACTACAACGGGCTGGCGTTGGACGAGGCAGAGGGCGAGCGCATGTGCGCGCTCGCAAAGGACGCCGACGTGCTGTTTCTCGCGAACCACGGTGTCATCGTGTGCGGACCCTCGGTTGCGCTCGCGTTCGACGACCTCTACTACCTCGAGCGCGCGTGCATGCTGCAGGTGCTGGCCATGGGCACGGGCAAGCCGCTGCGGATCGTCTCCGAGCGCGTCGCGATGATGACGGGCAAGCAGATGGCGGAGGACACGAAGCAGTCCGAGCTGCACTTCGAAGCCCTGAAACGTCTCCTCGATCGCGACGAGGGCGGCTGGTCGCGGTTCAGGTAGGCCGTGTCGAACAGGCAGCTCACGCTGCGCGACGGCCGGCGCCTCGGCTACTCGGAGTTCGGGGAGCCGCGCGGCCGACCCATCCTGTACTGTCACGGCTTCCCCGCGTCACGCCTCGAAGGACGCCTCGCTCATGACGCGGCGCTAAGGATCCGGGTCCGATTGATTGCGGCGGACCGGCCGGGCTACGGCCTTTCCGACTTCCAGCCGAACCGCCGCATCGCCGACTGGCCCCGCGACCTGACGGAGCTTGTCGATGCCCTGAGGCTCGACCGGTTTGCCGTGCTCGGAATCTCGGGGGGCGCGCCCTACGCCGTCGCCTGTGCCGGAGCCATTCCCGAACGGCTCACCGCAGCAGGCATCGTATGTGGCCTGGGCCGCACGGATCGGGGCGAATTCACGGCGGACATGAACCGGATAGCCCGCGCCTCATTCGCTTTAGCGCGGCGCGCGCCGGCGCTGTCGCGCCTGGTCACCCGGGCGCTTGCCTCCGTGCTACGCGGCAGCCCCCGGCTGACGTTCAAGCTCATGGCGTCGCGGTTGCCGCCCCCCGATCAGGAGGTGCTTTCGCGCACCGGCGTGTTCGGCCTGTTTGCCGACTCGTTTCGCGAAGCATTCCGGCAAGGCGGGCGCGGCGCGGCATTCGATCTGGCCCTGTACGCGCAGCCCTGGGAGACCGCGGTGGAGTCCATACGGGTGCCGTGTCACCTGTGGCACGGAGAGCAGGACATGACGGTGCCGGTCGCGATGGGAAAGCGTCTCGCTGCGGCGCTTCCGGATTGCAGCGCACGCTTCTACCCTGACGAAGGACACTACTCGTTGCCGGTGAGAAGAATCGAGGAAATCCTCGCCGCCCTTGCGGCGCGCGAGTGACCGACCGGCGTGCGGACGGGCGTCCGCAAACCTCAGTGGACGACGAGGGGCTGGTTCAGAAGCACGTCGAAGCTGCTGAGGAACTCGTCCACGCGCTCGACGGAGGCATCCTCTGCGACGGCAGCCTGCAGGGACACCACGAACCGCTCCGCAACATCGCCCTGGAAGAACGTGCCGCGCGCGCTGCGCTTGTCCACCAGCTCGTAGCCGTGCTGCGCGGGGTATTCCACCACGTAGTAGCTGTCGCTGCTGTAGATGACGTTCATCGCCGTTTGCGCCTCTTGTCCGGAAACAACGCCGTTCCCGGCTCTCGAGTTGACATTCTCAGCAAGACCCGTTCCAGGCACAGTGACCGTACTCACGTGTGACAAAGTGGGGGCGCGGACGGTCGAATTCAAGCAACGAACGGCATCATGGGCGGGGTGCGCCCGCGACACGCGATGGGTGGCGGGACATATTCCACACCCGGTCCGGGGTCGGCGATGGCCGTTACTCGTCACTTTGCGACGGAGCGGCGCAGCTGGCTCAGCGCGATTCCGGCGAGTATGAGGGCGAGGCCCGAGTAGGCGTTCGCGCCGGGCTCCTCGCCCAGCAGCGCCACCCCGATCAGCAGGGCAACCACCGGAATGCAGTAATTGATGAGCGACATGAAGGTCGGCCCCGCGGACGCAATGAGCTTCAGATGGACGAGCGTCGCGATGGCGGTGGGGCCAACGCCGATCCAGAAGAGAATCGTGACTGCACTCAAGCCCGGATCGAGCCGCCACGGCTGATCCACGGCGAGCGCGACCGGCACGCTCACCACGGCGGCGATGGCGATGATGGCGGCGGAGGCGACCATGACATCGCCCCTGAGCGTCACGCGGATGATCACGCCGTTCGCGGCATAGCACAGCGCGCCCGCCAGCACGGAGAGCTGGGCGAGCACCTCGATGGGGGCGCCGCCCAGGCCGGCGAGCGCAGCCGGCCCCATCAGCACCACGATGCCCACGAAGCCGAGCAGGAAACCCAGGACGCGGGTGGGGGTCAT
>DATBMB010000071.1:0-41702 GCA_036555035.1 Burkholderiales bacterium
CGATGCCATTTGCGGACTCGAAGGGCGTGCAGCTCTACTACGAGGAGGCCGGAAACGGCTTCCCGATCGTGTTCGTGCACGAGTTCGCGCACGACTTCAAGAGCTGGGAGGCGCAGCTGCGCTATTTCAGCCGGCGCTACCGCTGCATCGCCTTCAACGCCCGGGGCTATCCGCCTTCCGACGTGCCGGCCACTCCCGCGCAGTACTCGCAGACGATCGCCGCCGACGACATCGCGAACGTGATGCGCGCCCTCGGCATCGGAAAAGCGCATATCGTCGGCTGCTCGATGGGCGGCTATGCGACGCTGCACTTCGGGCTGCGCCATGCGCGGCTCGCGCGCTCGCTCACCGTGATCGGCGCGGGCTACGGCTCGGATCCCGACAAGCGCGCGCAATTCCTGCGCGACACCGAGGTGATGGCGCGCCGCTTCGAGGCGCTCGGCACGCCGGAAGCGATCAAGGTCTACCAGATCGGGCCGGCGCGCGTGCAGCTCCAGAACAAGGACCCGCGCGCATTCCAGGAATTCTGCGAGACCTTCGCGGGGCACTCCGCGCTCGGCTCGGCCAACACGCTGCGCGGCGTGCAGGCGAAGCGCCCGACGATCTACAGTCTCAAGCACGGCCTCGCGCGGATGAAGGTGCCCACGCACATCCTCTCGGGCGACGAGGACAACAACTGCCTCGAGCCGGGGATTTTCATCAAGCGCGTGTGCCCGGCGGCGCGGCTGACGGTCGTGCCCGGCACCGGCCACGCCGTGAACATCGAGGAGCCGGACGCCTTCAACCGGCTGACCGGGGACTTCCTCGCGCTGGTGGACTCCGGCCGCTGGCGCCCGCGCGACCCGCGAGTCACGCTTCGATCTTCTTCCTGAGGCGCTCCAGGTACTTGTCGAGATCGATCACGAAGCGCTCGTGCTCGGCTTCGCCCACCTGCTCGACCTCGTCGTAGACCTTGACCTTGAAGGCGAGCTTCCGCCGGTCGATCGCGACGAGCTCGGCTTCCGCCCGCACCTTCTTGCCCAAGGGGGTCGGCCCCAGGTGGCGGATCATGACCATGGTCCCGACCTGGCCCTGCCCGGGCTTGAGGTGCGGTGCCGCCAGCGCCTGCGCGGTCATCTCCACGAATTGCGTCATGGAGGGCGTCGAGAACACCCGGTAGTCGCCGCGCTGGGTGGTGTGCCGCTCCTCGACCGTCATTTCCTGGACATGCTTCATTCCGACCTTCAGCGTTTCCACGTTTTCCCCTTTACCATGCCGATTGCAGGATCTCGCCGAGCAGCTCGCGCTCGCGCACGAATTCACGCTTCGGGTCGGCGTTGAAATTCTTCAGTGAGAGCTCGAGCACCCGCGGCAGCCCTTCGCGCGCGATGCCGAGCTCCGAGAGGCGCGTGGGCATGCCGAGGGAGCGGAACACGGATTCCATCCGGTCCGCGACGCGGACGTGCGCATCGGCTCCCGCGGCACCTTCCAATCGGAGCGCTCCGGCAATGCGCGCCATCGCCTCCGGGTCGCGGTGGCCGAGGCGCCGCAGCGCGGTGCCCATCAGCGCGCTGTAGCCCTCGCCCTGCCCGACCTGCGGGAAGACGCTGATCAACGCCGTGCTGAAGGCATAGGCGGCACGCATCGCCCAGTGGCGCGCGAACTGCTCGCCGCCGTCGTCGGACTCGCGGTTCTGCAGCAGCGTCGCCGCGCACAGATCGAAGCGCGGCGAGGGATCGGCGGGATCGGCAATGCGCGACAGTGCGCCGTCGGCGAGGCGATAGGACTGCAACCGGTCGCCCTCCACGAGTGGATTGTCGTGCAGCGCCCCGAGGTTCATCACGGCGCGGCACCAGATCGTGGCGGCGCCGGTGCGGATCAGTTGCGGGGGCGCCGTGAGGAGGGCATCGGCGTCCCAGAAGATCGCCGCCGGGCGCGTCTTGGGGTCGAAGAACTCCATCCCGCGCGCGGTCGCATCGTCCTTCATGCGCGAGCCGGCGCGATTCTGCGCCGTGGTGGGTGCGGTCAGCACGTTGATGATCGGGAGCTTGGGCTCGAGCAGCTTGGGACTCACCGCCGGCCCGTGCTCGGGATACTGCGTCACCAGCGCCTCCACCGGCCGCTTCTCGGCGAGCAGGATCGTCACGATGCGCGCGCCCTGGATCACACTGCCCGCGCCCACTCCGATCACGAGGTCTGCCTGCGCGGAGCGGGCCGCTTCCGTCGCGCGCACGACCGAGGAGCGCGAGGTGTCCTTGTCGATCTCGTCGAACACGCCCGCGAGCCGGTCCCCGAGAATCCCGCGCAGGCGCGAGACGAGCGGCGTCCTGCGCGACACGGTGCGTCCGCACACGATGAAAGCGCGCCGGGCACCCGCTCGCGCCGCCTCCCCCGGCAGCTTCTCGAGCGCGTCCTTTCCGCTGTAGAGCCGGCAGGAATAGCCAGTTGCGCGAAATTCGTAGGAATAGGTCACGGCGCTGCTCCCGAACCGCCTCTCGACTGCACGAAGCGCTCGTGGAACGCCAGCGCGGCGAGCGCCGTGCCGGCATTCGCGATCTCGTCGAACACCGGGATGCCGAGCGCGACCGCGCGGGCGCGGAAGGCGCGCTTGCGCTCCTCCAGCGCGGGCTCGCCGTCCGATCGCAGCACGAGCAGGAAATGCGCCTGCCCCGGGAAGCGCGCCTGCACGCGCAGCGCCGCCTGCACCAGGTTGTCGAGCACCGCGTCCTTGGTGCGCCCGACGAAGGCCGAGAGATTGAGGTGCATCACCAGCGCCTCCGGCTCGCCGGTGGCGTAGATCGCGTCCAGTATCTTCTCGGCAACGCCACCTTCCTCCTGCTGCAGCGTCCCCACCGGCGCGTCCACCGGGTTGGTGATGCTCGTGCCGGGAGGCAGCTTCAGGGCGGCCAGCGCCTGCACGGTCTGCCGCTCGAACGGCCTCACGTCAAGGCCGAGGCGCGCGAAGTAGTCGGTGGCGAGGACGCTCGCGCCGCCCCCGTTGCCGAACAGCACGATCCGTCGTCCCGGCTGCCGCGCCTGCGGCGTGAGCGCCTGGAACGCGAGCAGCGTGTCGAGGAATCCGTCGAGCGTCTCGGCCAGTACACAGCCGGTCTGCTTCGAGAGCGCGACCCAGGCGCGATCGTCTCCCGCGAGCGAGCCGGTGTGGGAGACCGCCGCCGCCCGTCCCTGCGAGGTGCGCCCGCCCTTCAGGATCACCACCGGCTTCGACGCGCGCGCCGCGCGCAGGATTTTGAACAGGCGCCGGCCATCCGCCGCGGTCTCGATGTACAGGCCGATCACGCGGGTTTGAGCATCAGCCAGGTAGAACTCGACCAGGTCGGCTGCGCCGATGTCGGCGCAGTTGCCGACGGTGACGAGCCCCGAGAACTTGAGCCCGCGCATGAGTCCCCGCCGGATGATGTCGGTGCCCAGCCCCCCGCTCTGCGAGACGACGCCGACCGTTCCGGTAGCTTCCGGCCCGACCTCGGCGAACGTGATGCGCCCGCGCGGCGTGTACAGGCCGAGGCAGTTGGGGCCGATCAGCCGCATGCCGCCGGCGCGCGCGGCCGCGGCGAGCGTCTGCTGCAGCTCCCGCCCCTCGTCCACCTCGCCGAAGCCGCTCGAAATCACCTGGGCAAAGCGCACACGCCCGCGTGCTTCCTCGAGCAGCGGCGGCACCTGCGCCGCGGCGATCGCGATGTAGGCGTAGTCCACCGGCTCGGGCGTATCGCCCAGGCTGCGGTACGCTTTGAGGCCGTCCACGCTTTCCGCCGAAGGATGGATCGGGTAGATCGCGCCGGCGTAGCCCAATTCGCGGATGCGGCGGATGAATACATTGGGCAGCGTCCCGCCCTTGGTCGAGGCGCCGACCACCGCCACCGTCTTCGGCTCGAAGAGCGGCCGGAATTGCTCGATGACGTTGCTCTTCACCGCGCCAGCACGAAACGCGCGTCGACGGCGACGGCGCCGTGCTCCGAGACGATGAGGGGATTGATGTCCGCCTCCGCGATGTCCTCGCCGTGCGTCATCAGGAGTCCGCCCTCGCCGCCCACCTTGAGCAGCACATCCACGACGGCCTCGCGCGACACGGGATTGCGCCCGCGCGCGCCGCGGAGCAGCGCTGCGCCGCGCAATTCACCGAGCATCTCCCCCGCGTCGAGCCGCGTGATCGGGCAGATGCGAAAGGCGACGTCGCCCATCACCTCCACGAAGACCCCGCCGAGCCCCACCATCACGAGCGGGCCGAACTGCGGGTCGCGGATGCCGCCGACCACCAGCTCCACCCCGGCCGGCGCCATTTCCTCGAGCAGGAAACCATCGACCCGGGCGTTCTCGATCGTGGGGCGCTTCATCATTGCGCGCACCGCCTCCTCGACCTCCGGGGCGCTCTTGAGCCCGACTCGCACGCCGCCCGCGTCGCTCTTGTGCAGGATGTCCGGCGAGACCACCTTCAGCACCAGCGGCGGCTTGAGGCTGCCGCACGCCGCGGCGGCCGTGGAAGCATCCTGGACGACCACCGATCTCGGCACGGCGATGCCGAAGCTCGCGAGGAGCTGCTTGCCCGCGCGTTCGTCGAGCGCGGCGCGTTTTCCCGCGCGCGCCTGCGAGATCAAGTCCGCCGGCGCGCTCATGCCGCTTTTCTCGCTGAAAGGACCTCGGGAATGAGGCCGGTATGCACGCGCCCCGCGCGGAACGCCTCCGAGCGCAGCACCGCGAGCACCGCCGGAATGTTGTGCTTGATTCCCTGGATCTCGAAAGCCCCCAACGCCTCAGCCAGGCGGTCGATCGCCCGCTCCCGGGTGTCCGCATGCACGATCACCTTGGCGATCATCGGATCGTAGTGGGGCGTCACGTCCCGGCCCTCGGCATAGCCGGTCTCGACGCGAACCGCCGCGGCCTGCGGCGGCCGGAACACCTTCAGCTTGCCCGGCGAGGGAAAGAAATTCCTCGGATCCTCGGCGTAGACCCGCGCCTGGATCGCGTGGCCCTTCAGCTCGATGCGCGCGGGAAGGATGTCGGACAGGCGTTCCCCCGCAGCAGAGCGTACCTGCGCTTTCACGAGATCCACCCCCGTCACCGCCTCGGTCACGCCATGCTCCACCTGCAGGCGCGTGTTCATCTCGAGGAAGCTGAAGGATCCGTCTCCGCCCATCAACATCTCCACCGTGCCGATGTTGTCGTAGCCCATCCCGCGCATGATTCCGGCGATCTGATCCGCCATCGCGCCGGCCTTCTCGCGCGCAATGCCCGGGGCAGGCGCTTCCTCGATCACCTTCTGGTTGCGGCGCTGCGTCGAGCAGTCGCGCTCGAAGAGATGCGCCGCGCCGCCGTGGGCATCGCCCAGCACCTGGAACTCGACGTGGCGCGGGCGCTCGAGCAGGCGCTCGAGGTAGACCTCCGCGGTTCCGAACCCGCGCTCTGCCATCGAGCGCGAGCGCTCCACCGCGGCAATGAGCTCCCCTTCGTCCTTCGCCGGCAGCATGCCGATGCCGCCGCCGCCGCCTGCAGGCTTCACGAGCACCGGAAAGCCGATCGCGCGCGCGGCGGCAAGCGTCGCCGCGGGGTCCGCGGGAAGTACACCCGAGCCTTTCGCCATCGGCATGCCGTAAGCCGCCGCGAGCTCTCGCGCGCGCGTCTTGTGGCCCATCAGCTCGATCCAGCGCGGCGACGGGCCGATGAAGCGCGCGCCGGTATCCGTCACTCGCAGCGCAAATCCCGCGTTCTCGGACAGGAAGCCGTATCCGGGATGCAGCCCGTCGGCGTGCGATCTTCGCAGCACCTCGATCAGGGCGTCCTGGTTGAGATAGCTCTCGCGCGCCGGCGCCGGCCCGATGGCGTGGGCCTCGCCCGCCATTTCCAGGTACGGCGCCCCGGTGTCGGCCTCCGAATAGACCGCGACCGAGCGGATGCCCATCGCGTCGAGCGCCCGCAGCACGCGCGCAGCCACCGCCCCGCGATTCGCGACGACGACCTTGTTGAACATCAGTAAGAAGTGGGCCAGGCGCGCATGAGGTGCTGGCCCACACCCTTCGTCGGGCGCAGCCGGTAGACCTCGAGCAAGCGGATCAGGTGCTCGCGCGTGTCCTCCGGCCGGATCACGGCCTGCGCGGCATAGACCTCGGCTAGGCCCCAGACGTCGGCATCCTTCTGGATGTCCCTGAATTTTTCCTCGAAGCCCGGCTCGCCCACGCCCACCCCGTGCACGATCTTGGTCGCGAATTCGGGGCTCATGAAGCTCACTTCCGCTGTCGGCCACGCGGCGACGTCGTCGGAATGGCGCCCGCCGCCCATGCAGACGTAGGCGCGGCCGTAACTCTTGCGGATGATGACCGAGACCCGCGGCACGGTGACGAGCGTCATCGCGTTCATGAAGTTCATGATCTTGCCCGGGGCGCCGGCCTTCTCGGCTTCCGTGCCGATCTGGAATCCGGGTGTGTCCACCAGCAGCACGATCGGCACGTTGAAGGAATCGCACAGCACGAGGAAATCGACGATCTTGCGGCAGGCATCGGCGTCGAGCGCGCCGCCGCGGTGCAGGGGATTGTTGGCGACGATGCCGACGCTCCGGCCGCCCAGCCGCGCCAGCCCCGTGACCGCGCTCTTGCCGAAGCGCGGCTTCAACTCGAAGAGCGTGTCCTTGTCCACGACCGCGCGGATGATGCGCTTCATGTCGTAGACCTGGGTGCGGCTCTCGGGCAGCACCGCGAACACCTTGTCCATGTCCGCGCCCGAGCCCGCGGGTACCGGCGCATCCGGCGGCGCTTCCATGTGGTGGCCCGGGAGATAGGAGAGAAAGCGCTTGATGGAATCGAAGACCTCCTCTTCCTTGTCCACCACCAGGTCGACGAGGCCCGTCACGTCGGCGTGCAGCCGCCAGCCGCCCAGCGCCTCGGCGTCCACCTTCTCCCCGAGCGCCATCGACACCAGGCGCGGGCTCGACACCGCCACCACCGATCCCTTCTGCATGACCGAGAAATCGGCCTGGCACGTGAGCCAGGTGGAGGAGCCGAAGGAGGGCCCGAGCGCGGCCGCGCACATCGGGGTCTCGCGCATGCGGCGGAACTGCGTGACGTCGTTGCCGAGCAGGAGCCCCATACCGCGCGAGCCCATGGCGTCGGGCAGCCGCGCGCCGGTGGACTCGCCGATCAGGACGAGCGGCATCCCGCGCTCGGTGGCGGCGCGCTTCATGTGCGCGATCTTCTTGCTGTTGGTGGCGCTGGTGGAGGCGCCCTTCACCGTGAAGTCGTTGACGACGATGCAGACGTCGCGCCCGTTGATCCGGGCATAGCCCGCGAGCTTGCCGTCGGTCTGCGTCTCGTCGGCCTGCTCGGGATAGACGCCCGAGGCGCCGAAGAGCCCGGACTCGATGAAGCTGCCCTTGTCCACCAGATAGGCGATGCGCTCGCGCGCGTTCCAGATGCCCGCCGCGGTGCGCTTCGCGTACTTCTCCGCGCCGCCGCCCGCGAGCGCTTTCGCCCGCCGCGCCTCGTACTCCGCCAGCAATGCCTCGAATGCCATGTTCAATCCCCGTTATCTGGCTCCCCTCCTTTTCAAGGAGGGGTGGATGCGAAGCAGACGGGGTGGTTACAAGCAATTCGCTCCCACCACCCCCGCCCGCTTTCGCGGGCACCCCGTCCGTCCCGCCGCGCTGCATCGCGTCGGTCGTTCGCCGGCTCGGAGGCATGCTCCTCGAATTCCCGGCTCACCCTCAGGCAGGAGGGGACTTCAGATTGTTACACCCGCTAAACGATCGTGACCTCGGTGGGCACGATCCAGTCGAAGTGCTTGCGCTGGTAATTCCACGGCGTCTGCGGCTGCACGCGGCCGGCCGCGTCGGTCGCGCGCGACATGATCCGGTACTCGCCCGGCCGGTCCACCTCCCATAGATAGGACCAGCGCCGCCACAGCCAGCGCTCGCGCGGCTCCTCGAGGTGCGCGTCGTTCCACGTCTTGCCGCCGTCGAGGCTCACTTCGACCCGGTCGATCGCGCCCATGCCGCTCCAGGCGCGGCCGCGGATCATGTGCGTGCCGCGCGGCAGCGGCGAGTCCTCGTCGAGCGGGTCGGTGATGATGTTGCGCACCCCCATCGCCGTCAGCGGCGGCCGGTTCGGGTCCCGCGCCGATTCGCCGTAGACGAAGTACTCGGTCTGGTAGAAGGGCTTTGGCATCACGCGCATCACCTCGAGCTCTTCGACCCACTTCACCCACCAGTTTCCCGACCATCCCGGCACGATGAGGCGAACCGGGGCTCCGTGCACGTGCCAGAGGTACTCGCCGTTCTGGGCCCACGCGAGGATCGTGTCCGGGTCGAGCGCCTTCTCGAGCGGCAGCGCCTTCTCGAAGTGGATCACGCCGGGATCGGGGATTTCGAGGTCGAGCGTGCCTGCAGACTGGTAGATGATCGCGAGATCCGGGCGGCCGTGGTCGAAGCCCCGGGCCCGTACGCAGACCGCGCCCGGCTTGACGCCGGCGCGCTCGAGCACCTCCGCCAGGGACGCGCCGGTGAATTCGCCGGCGCTCACCGCGCAGGTCGTCGTCGATTCCGAGCTGAGCTCCTCGCCCGAAGGCAACTCGCCCTTGATGCGCCGCTCCGCGCGCTTCTGCATGTCCTGCCGGTTGATGCGGGAAGGCTTCCTCGCGCCCTTGCGCAGGTAATCGAAGAAGCCGGCGTCGTTGCCGGCGCATTCCGTGACCGCGCGCACGGTGCGCCCGGGCAGCTTCATCAAGCCGTCGAAATCGAGCTCGAACGGGCGCTCGACCTCGCCCTTGACCGCGAGCTTCCAGTCGCCGGGGTAAACCGGGTCTGGTGTCTCGAGGTGGTTGACGATGAAGTAGGCTTCGGTCGGCGTCATCAGCCCGCCGAGCTCGGTGACCGGCGAGCGCCCGTTGATCACGCGGCCTTCGGCATCCTTGCCTGGAATGATCGCCGGGCGCTTGCGGTCGGGCCAGCCCAGCAGCCAGTCGCCTTCGATCTCGCGCTTTGGCATCGAGTTTCTCCTGTCGCGTCAGCCGTCGAGGATGGCGACCACCTGGCCCTCGGCGACCGGCTCCTTCTCCTTCACGAGGATCTCCTTCACCGTGCCGGCATCCTCGGTGATGACCGGGATCTCCATCTTCATGGATTCGACGATGATCAGGGTAGCGCCGGACTCGACCTTGTCGCCCGGCTTCGACGCGAGCTTCCACACGGTGCCGGTGATCTCGGACTTGATCTCGATGCGCGCCATGCCGCCGCTTGCGTGGGAATGCCGGAGAACCGCAGGAGAATTTCCGCGGCGAGTATAGCACGCCGGGTTGTGCCTTCCGGGCGCGCTGCGTAACATACATTTTCTCGCCATGCCCCCGCTTCCCGCACTGAAGGATGCGACGCTCGAATTCGACGGGCGCGTCGCCGTGCTCACGCTCAATCGCGACGACGTGCGCAACGCGTTGACCGGAACCGCGCTCATCGACGATATCTGCGCGGCGCTCGAATGGGCGGACGCGAATGCGGAGGCCTCGGCGCTGATCCTCACCGGCGCCGGGGCGGCGTTCTCGGCCGGCGGCAACATCAAGACCATGCGCGAGCGCGTCACGAAATCCACCGCCGCGGAAATGGCGCATTACTACCGGACCGGCATCCAGCGCATCCCGCGGGCGATGCACGCCGCCGAGGTCGCCCTCATCGCCGCCGTCAACGGCCCCGCGATCGGTGCCGGCTGCGATCTCGCCAACATGTGCGACATCCGCATCGGCTCGAGCCGCGCGCAGTTCGGCGAGACCTTCATCAACCTCGGCATTATGGCGGGCGACGGCGGCGCGTGGTTCCTGCAGCGCGCGGTCGGCGCCCACCGCGCCGCGGAGCTGACGTTGACGGGCCGCATCGTCAAGGCCGAGGAAGCGCTGGAACTGGGCCTCCTGCTGGAGGTCACCGAGCCCGAGCGGCTGCTCGCGCGCGCGCGGGAGATCGCCGCCGTGGTCGCGGCGAAGCCGCCGCTCGCCGTGCGCTACGCAAAACGGACGCTGCGGCTCGCGCTGGGGCAGAGCCTCGAGGAGCACCTGGAATCCTGCGCCTCCTTCCAGGGGGCGCTGCAGAAGACCGAGGACCACCTCGAGGCGCTGGCCGCGTTCTTCGAGAAGCGCGAGGGGCGATACCGGGGGAAATGATGGAACGATTCGCTGCGCGCGCCCTGTGCGCGCTCATGCTGGCGGCGGCGCCCGCGCCGCTCAATGCCCAGGAAGGCCGCATCGAGCCGGTGGACGAGGCGTCGCGGGACATGTCGTGGGCGCTGTTCCGGGCGAAGCTCCTCACCGCGGTCGAGAAGCGCGACCGCAATTTCGTGCTCGGCGTGCTCGACCGCTACGTCCGCAACGGCTCGGATGCGCCGCGCGGAATCGCCGAATTCCGCCGGCAGTGGGAGATCGATTCCGATGACGGAGTATTCTGGCGCATTCTGCCCTCGGCGCTTTCCGTGGGCAGCGCCTGGTTCGAGCGGCCCAACAAGCAGCGCGAGCTGTGCGCGCCGTACGTTCTGGCGAAATGGCCGCGCGACGTGGATCCGGGCGTCTACGGCGTCATCACCGCAAAGGAGGCGCTGGTGAAAGACGAGCCGTCCTGGGAGTCGGGCACCATCGCGAAGCTCTCCTACCACATTGTGCGGGTGACGGACTGGGAAGTGGCCGACCTCGATCCCAAGTTCGTGCAGAAGTGGGTCAGGATCCGGCTGCTCAAGGAGGGCACCGGCTATGTGCCGGAGGAGCACATCCGCAGCCCGATCGAGCACACCGCCTGCTTCGTGAGGCACGGCACAGGCTGGCGCCTCACGGTATTCGGCCCCGCCGCGCGCGACTGACACGGTGAGCCTGGACCTACAGGGCCACCGCGGCGCGCGGGGGCTTGCGCCCGAGAACACGCTGCCCGCGTTCGCGCGGGCGCTCGCGATCGGCGTGACGACTCTCGAGCTCGACTGCGCCATCACGAAGGACGGAGTGGTGGTCGTGAGCCACGATCCCGCATTCAACCCCGACATCGCGCGCGGACCGGATGGCAAGTGGCTCAAAGAGACCGGTCCCGCGATCTGGAGCCTCGACTTCCGGGACACCCAGCGCTACGACGTCGGCAGAATCAACCCAGCGAGCGACTATGCCAAGCGCTGGCCGGAGCAGCGGCCGGTGGATGGCACGCGCGTGCCGCGGCTCGCCGATGTCTTCGCGCTCGTGAAGAAGAGCGGCAACGAGACCGTGCGCTTCAACATCGAGACCAAGGTCTCTCCGGAGGAGCCCGGGCTCACCACGACCCCGGAAGACTTCACCCGCAAGCTGGTCGCTGCGATCCGTGCTGGCGGCATGGAGAAACGCGCCGCGGTACAGTCCTTCGACTGGCGCACGCTTCAGGTCGTGCAGAAGGAAGCGCCCGGAATCCCGACGGTTTACCTGACCGTCGAGAAGGGCTTCATGGATGGCATCCAGCGGGACAAGCCGTTTTCACCCTGGACCGCCGGTTTTCACGTGAGCCGCTACGGCGGCTCCATCCCGCGCATGGTGAAGGCCGCGGGCGGCGCGGTGTGGTCGCCCTATCACGCCGAGACGACGCGCGACCAGGTAAAGGAAGCGCAGGCGCTGGGGCTCAAGGTCGTGGTGTGGACCGTGAACGAGCCTGCCGACATGCGGCGCCTGATCGAGTGGGGCGTGGACGGCATCATCAGCGACCGCCCCGACCTCCTGCGTCGGGCCGCCGGCGAGATGGGCGTGGCGCTCCCGCCCCCGACGCCTGTCGCGCCCTGACGTGCTAGGATTTCACGCGAGATCCGATCGACTGAAGGAACCATCATGGTCAAGCTCGAATTCTACGATCCGTCCAGCGTGCTCGAGGTAACGCAGCCGCACGCACCGCGGCTCGCGTCGCTCGAGGGAAAGCGCATCGGCTTTGTCAGCAACGAGCAGTGGCAGGCTTACCGCATGCTGCCGATGCTGAAGGAGATGCTCGAGCAGGACTTCCCCGGCGTCACCGTGCTGCCGATCGACACCTTTCCGCAGGGCAACGCGCTCATCGGCAACGAGGAAACCGCCGCGCTGGTGAAGAAGAGCAAGGTCGACGCGGTCATCGTGGGCAACGCGGCCTGAGGGGCCTGCGCCACAGCATGCGGCCGTGCAGCCGCTAGGATCGAAGCCCTCGGGATTCCCACCGTCACGCTGACGCGGACGGATTTTGTCGGGGTCATGAAGAATGCCGTGTCCGGCGTCGGGCTCGCGCCCGATGCTGCGATGGTCACCTTTCCCATACCCATGTTCCTGCCGGGAGCCGACCTGTCGTCACTGAAAGCGCGCAAGGGCGAGTTCTACGACGGGCTCACGCGCTGGAAGTCGGAATTCGCGCAGGCTGCGGGCACGGCCAAGATGCTCGCAGTCGAGGGCGCGAGCTACGAGGACGCGCTCGTCAAGGCGAACAACCTGCTCCTGACCAGCCTTTGGGGCGACGGCCTGCCGCTGTGGCCGGCCACGAAGGAGCGCGTGGACTGGATGCTGCGCGGCTCCGCGCTCCCGCGCACGCACGTGCTCGGCAAGTTCCCGCCGCGCGGCGGCATCACGACCCTCGAGACCTGCGCCATCGCGCTCGCCATGGCGGGCGGACGCCCCGAGTACCTGCCGGTGCTCACCGCCGCCGTGGAGGCGTGCCTCGAAGCCGAAGGTTTCGATCAACTGCAGGCGACTTCCGGCGGGCCGTTCCCGGCGGTCATCGTGAACGGGCCGATCGCGAAGCAGATCCGGCTCAACTCGGGATTCGGCCTGCTCGGCCCGGACCCGCAGCAGCCCGCCGGGGCGAGCATCGGGCGCGCGCTGCGACTGCTGCAGCAGAACGTGGGCGGCGCGCTCCCGGGCGTGGGCACCATGGCGATCTTCGGCGCCATGCGCTATACGAACGCCGTCTTCGCCGAGGACGAGGAAGGATTGCCGCCGGGTTGGCAGCCGCACGGAACGCTGCGACATGGATTTGCGCCCGGCACGAACTCGGTCTCGGTCGTGTTCGCGAGCGGGGTCACCAACGTGCGCCGGCGCGGCGCGAAGAAGGAGTCGCCCGAAGAGGACGCGCTGAACGGCATGTGGCGCATGGCAGATTTCATGCGCGCGCCCAACCTCGCGGCGCTCGCCGGGTGGGAGAAGGGCACCCCCGGCATCATGATGCTCGCCCCGATCGTCGCGCGCCGGATGGCTGAATTGGGCTGGACTCAACAGTCCATCCGCGAATTCCTCTGGGAGAACTCAAAGATCCCGATGGCGCACATGCGGCGGGCGGGCGCCCCGGCGTGGATCGAGATCGACGCCAACCCGGTGACGCGCGCGAGCATAGATCTCGACCCCTGGCCGATCTGCCAGAAGCCCGACAACATCGTGCTGCTTGTCGCCGGCGGCGGCCACCCGACCCACAGCTACTGGCTGCAGGCGCACTCCCCGACGGTGGAGGGCCGCGTCATCCGCGTGCCGGAGACTTTCGACCGCCTGCTCGCCGACGCCGACCGGGATCTCGCGGGCCGCGCCTGAATCAGCCGAAGTGGCCGATGCCGCGCGCCATGAGCACGGCGAGCAGCAGCAGCAACGCGACCAGCGACAGCTCCCAGTGTATGACCCTGCCGATCGTGTGCAGCTTGCCCGCGTCCACCACCGGAATCTGTCCCTGCCGCAGGGATTTCCTCCACGACAGGAACTCGCGCGTCGGGTAGATCGACAGCAGCCCGATGGCCGCGAACAACGCCAGCTTCCCGAGAAACGGCGCGGAGTGGAAGTAATAGGCGGCGCCCTTCTCGAAATAGAACACGCGCAGCAGGCCGGCGACGAGCAGCACGATCGACGACAGGCCGTACGCGGCGTCGAAGCGCAGGATCCTGCGCGCGCTGTCCAGCGTGAGCGGCCCCCTGACCAGGACGAGCTCGGCTGTCAGCGCGGCGACCAGCGCGAACGCCGCGAGGTGATGCAGAAACGCGAATAATGGGCTCACGACTCAGTCTCGCAGCCGGTCCTCGATGCTCTGGGCCTGCGACAGGAGCTCGCGAAGCCTCTTGGTCTTGAACTGAGACCATTCCCGGAGCCAGCCTGCCTCGGCCAGACGATGCTCGACCAGCAGACGCAGGGCGATCAGGTCGGTTCCGTAGGACCCCGAGCCCGTCGCGAGTGCTTGAAGCTGGAGCTTCAAATCCTCTATGGCTTCGGCGGGCCACCTGGAAACCACGTACATCACGACAAAGTACTTCAGCCCGTCGTGCCGGGAGGCCAGTGCTTTCTGCACCACCGGCACCGCTTTGGCACCAAGCGAGACAAAGAACTCCCGCATAACCAACTCAACTGGCGATCCGTTTGACTTGAGCCAGTCCAGCATATAAGGCAGGACGGGCTCGACTACCGGATAACCAAGCGCTACCAATGCCCGTGCACCCTCGGCGTCGTCTTTGTCGCGAGGCAGCAGCCGCTTGAGCGACTTCGCATCCATTGAAGCTCTAACGCGCACAAATGTCAGGCAGCAGCGCGATCAAGGTACTCCACGAGGGCCGAGGCTCCGATGAAGACTGCGCTCGCGAGCGCGCTCGTAAGAAAGGCGAGCCCGATGGCAAGCCAATGTATGCGCCGATCGCCTGAGCCGTTGGCCTCGTCGGTCTCCTGGAGATCGTCCTCCAGGCCGAGCACGAAGAGCATTCCGAGTCCCGCGAGCGAGAAGAGCACGAAGATCCAATGGAAGTATGGCGGGCGCGGGATGAGCGCTCCGGGGTCGTACACCAATATGACGGTGAGGGCGCCAAGGCCGACGGCGATGAAGATGGCCGCGATGTTGAGGCGCGCGCGCATATAAGTAACGCAATCAATAGCTGGTGGGCCAGTTGGCGAGCCGGTGATCGCCGACGCCGTTTTTCAGCCGCTTGCGGTGCACCTGCAGCATCCGGATGAGAAAATCGCGCGTGTCGCGGGGGTCGATCACGTGCTGCGCTTCGTAGAGGCGCGCAAGCTCCCACGGCGTGGTGTCGCGCTCGACCTCGGCGGCGAGCTGCTTGAAGCGCTCCGGATCGTCCTGCTCCTTCACTCCGAAGAGCACGTTCACCGAGGCGCGCGTGTCCATGAAGCCGAGGTCGGCGGAGGGCCAGCACGCGAGCTCGTCGGTGTTGCGGCCCCCGCCCATGTTGATGAAGGCCTGGCCGTAGCTCTTCCTCAGGATGATCGTGACGCGCGGCACGGTCACGAGCGAAAGCGCGTTCATCCAGTTGATGACCTTGCCCGGCATGCCGCGGATCTCCCCTTCGACGCCGATGAGAAAGCCCGGCACGTCCACCAGGAAGACGATGGGGATGTTGAAGGAGTCGCACAGCACCATGAAGCTCGTCGCCTTCTGGCAGGCGTCGGCGTCGAGCGCGCCGCCCTTGAACATCGGGTTGTTGGCGATGAAGCCGACGCTCTTGCCGTCGAGGCGCGCGAGCACCGTGGCGACCGATTTGCCAAAGCGCTCCTTCACCTCGAAGCTCGAGTCGCGGTCGGCCACCGCGGCGACGACCTTGCGCACGTCGTAGACCTTGTTGCGCGCCTCCGGCACGATCTCGAGCATCCTCTTGCAGGCGTCATCCGAGCCGGCCGGCACCGGGCGCACGGGCGGGGCCTCCATGCTGTGCGCGGGCATATAGGAGAGAAACCTCTTGATCGCGTCCAGTGCCTGCTCGTCCGTTTCCACTGCCATATCGGCGAGGCCCGAGACGCCGGTCAGAAGCTTCCAGCCGCCGAGCTCTTCGGGGTCGATCGGCTTGCCGATCGCGATCGAGGTGACGCCGGGGCTCGCGATCGCCATCACCGAGCCCTTGCGCATTACGACGAAGTCCGACATCGCGGCATACCAGGTCGATGAGCCGTAGCACTGGCCGAGGAGCGCGGACGCCCAGGGCGCCTCGCGCAGCCGCTGGTACTCGGTCGGATCCTGCGCGAGGATGGCGCGGCCCGAAGCGCCCATGCGGTCGGGCATGCGCGCGCCGGAGGACTCTCCGAGAAAGACGAGCGGCATGCCGTAGCGGCAAGCGGCCTGCTTCACGTGCCGGATCTTCTTCATATTGACGACGCTGCTCGATGCGCCGAGCACGGTGAAGTCATTCGAGACGATCGCGACCTCGCGCCCGTCGATGCGCGCATAGCCTGCGATCTTGCCGTCGGCCGGCGTCTTGTGCCGGACCTCGGGGCGGATCGAGCGGGCATGGCGCCCGGACTCCGCGAAGCTGCCGGCATCCACCAGGTATTCGATGCGCTCGCGGGCGTTGAGAACGCCCTGCGCCTTGCGCTCCGCGAGCTTCGCCGCCCCGCCCATCGCCAGCGCTTCGGCGTTCTTCTCCTCCAGCTGCTTCAGGACATCTCTAGCCGACATGCGATTCGCTCGTCACTGCCATCAGCCGATGCGCACGCCGGCGGCCTGAATCACCTTGCGCCACTTGCTGATTTCGGACTTGATGAACGCGGCGTACTCCTGCGGCGTGCTGCCAACAGGCTCCGCACCGAGGTCGCTGATGCGCTTGTGCACATCCGGCAGCTTCAGGATGCGCGCGGTCTCCTTTGAAAGTTGCTCGACCACGCGCTGCGGCGCGCGCGCGGGGGCGACCAGCCCGAACCAGGACACGGCGACGAGTCCCGGCACACCCGCCTCCTCCGCGGTCGGCAGGTCGGGGGCGGCGGGCGCGCGCTTGGCCGAGCCCACGGCAAGCGCCCGGATCTTGCCGGCCTGCACGTGTGGCAGGTAGACGGGAATGTTATCCATGGTGAGAGAGATCTGGCCTCCCGTCAGGTCCGCGAGCACCGGCGCGCTGCCCTTGTACGGCACGTGGATCATCCGCGTGCCAGTGAGCGACTTGAAGAGCTCCATCGACAAATGCGAAGTGCTGCCATTTCCCGGCGAGCCGTGGGTCAACTTGTCGGGATTCGCCCTGGCGTATGCGACCAGCTCCTTCACGCTCCTGACCGGCAGCGCGTTGTTGACCACGAGGATATTGGGAACCAGCGCGACGAGGCCGATCGGCGCAAAGTCCCGCACCGCATCCCACGTGAGCCCGGGATACAGGGTGTTGTTGATGCTGTGCGTGGCCGCCGTCGCCATCAGAATCGTGTAGCCGTCCGGCGTCGCGCGCGCGGCGAGCTCGGTGCCGATGTTTCCGTTTGCGCCTGGACGGTTATCGACGATCACGGGCTGGCCCCAGGACTCGGTCATCTTCTGGCCAATGGCGCGCGCGAGAATGTCAGTGGTGCCCGCCGGCGTGTAGGCGACGACGATGCGTATGGGCCTGTTGGGATACGTCTGCGCGAGCGCGGCGGTGCTGGCAGCGACCAGCACCATCAGCATAAATCCCGTTTTTCGAATCATGAACATGACCACCCCCCGCCTATTCGCCCTTGATGCCGGCGGCCTTGATGACCTTGGCCCACTTTGCAATCTCGTTCTTCATGAACAGCGTGTACTGCTCGGGCGTGTTGCCGACGGGGTCGGCGCCGAGGCCCTGCAGGCGCTCGCGGACGTCCGGCGCGTTGAGCGCGCGCACGGTATCGCGGTGCAGCCGGTCGATGATGGTGCGCGGCGTCTTCGCCGGAGCCGACATGCCGTAGAACGTGCTTACCTCGTAGCCCGGCACCCCGGCCTCCGCCACCGTCGGGATGTCGGGCGCGGCTGACGTCCGCTTGGCGCCGGTGGTCGCGATCGCGCGCAGCTTCCCGTCGCGCGCCTGCCGGATGACCGTGGGCACGTTGCCGAAATAGAGCGAAACCTCGCCGGAGAGCAGCGCGACCAGGCCCGGTCCGCCGCCCTTGTAGGGGATGTGCACCCACTTGATGCCGGTCATGAACTGGAAGAGCTCGGCCGAGAGGTGCACCGTGGTGCCAATTCCGGAGGAGCCATAGTTGATGTCGCCAGGGCGCTTCTTCGACAACGCTATCAGCTCCTTCACCGAGCGCACCGGCAAAGAGGGGTGCACCACCAGCAGGTTCTGGGACTCCGCCAGCAGGGTGATGAATGCGAAATCGTTGACCGAGTCGAAGTTGAGCTTCAGCAGCGACGGGTTGGTGGCATGGCCGGGCGCGTTCATCATGATGGTGTAGCCGTCCGGAGGCATGCGCACGAACATCTCCGAGGCGATCGCCGTGTTGGCGCCGCCCCGGTTCTCCACCACCACCTGCTGGCCGAGGAATTCGGACAGCTTTGGCGCGACAAGGCGCCCGACGATGTCGTTGGTGCCGCCGGGCGGGAAGCCGATGATGAAGCGCACCGGCTTCGCGGGATAGGGCGCCTGGGCCAGCGCGGCCTGCGCCGTACCGAGCAGCAGCACGAGCGCAAGCAGGCGCGTAACGGAAAACACTTGCATGGGAGAGGCTCCTTTCTGTTAGGTCCTGCGGCGCATCCTGCGCGCCGCCGGCAACACCATCACGACAAATATGAGCACGGTTGCGATCATGAACACGGCGCTGAGCGGGCGGGTGAAGAACACGGTCGGGTCGCCGCGCGCGATCAGCAGCGCCCGGCGCAGGTTCTCCTCGAGCAGCGGCCCCAGCACGTAGCCCAGGAGCAGCGGCGCCGGCTCGCATTCAAGTTTCACGAGCACGTAGCCGAGCACGCCGATCACGGCGCACAGGTAGACGTCGAAGGGATTGTTGTTGACGCTGTAGTTGCCGATGCAGCAGAAGAGAATGATCGAGGGAAAGAGCCACCGGTAGGGCACCGTCAGGAGCTTCACCCACAGTCCCACCAGCGGCAGGTTCAGGACTACGAGCAGGCAGTTGCCGATCCACATGCTCGCGACGAGGCCCCAGAAGAGTTCGGGCTTCTCGAGCATCACCTGCGGCCCGGTCGCGATGCCCTGGAGCGTCAACGCCGCCAGCATCAGCGCCATGGTCGCGGTGGCCGGGATGCCCAGCGTCAGCATGGGGATGAACGCCGTCTGCGCCGCGGCGTTGTTGGCCGCTTCCGGCGCCGCCACCCCCTCGATCGCGCCGCGCCCGAAGCGCGACGGGTCGCGCGCGATCTTCTTTTCCAGCATGTAGGTTGCAAACGAGGAAATCGCCGGCCCGGAGCCCGGCAGCACGCCGAAGCAGGCGCCCACGGCGGTGCCGCGCACGGTGGGCCACGCGGCGTCCTTGATGTCCCGCGCGCTCGGCATGAGGCCCGTCACTTTACCGGTATAGACATCGCGCGGCTCGCGGCTCTCGAGGTTGGAGACGATCTCCGCCACGGCGAAGAGCCCCACCGCGACCACCGTGAAGCCGATCCCGTCCACCAGCTCCGGGATGCCGAAGGAGTAGCGCGCCATGCCGGAGTTGACGTCGACGCCGACGACGCCGATGAGCAGCCCCACGACCACCATCGCGAGCCCCTTCAGGGCATCGCCCTGCGTCATCACGGCGGAGGCGACGAGCGCCATCAGCATGAGCGCGGTGTACTCGGCGGCTCCGAATTTCAGCGCCCATTCCCCGAGCGTGGGGCCGGCGAGCGCGATCAGGAGCGTCCCGACGCAGCCGGCAAAGAACGAGGCCAGCGCCGCGGTCGCGAGCGCCGGGCCGGCGCGTCCCTGCCGCGCCATCTGGTAGCCGTCGATGCAGGTCACCGCCGATGCGGTCTCGCCGGGCAGGTTCACGAGGATCGACGTCGTCGAGCCGCCGTACTGGGCCCCGTAGAAGATCCCCGCCAGCATGATGATCGCGGGAATGGCCGGCAGGTGGAACGTGATCGGGAACAGCATCGCGATCGTCACGAGCGGTCCCACGCCCGGGAGGACTCCGATCAGCGTGCCGAGCGCAACCCCCGCGAAGCAGTACGCGAGGTTCTGCAGCGAGAACGCGACGCCGAAGCCGAGCGCGAGGTTGCCGAGGAAATCCATCAGTAATATCCGCCGAGCAACGGATAGGGCAGCTTCAGCCCGTAGATGAAGACCGCGACGGAGAGCGCGGTCATCACGACGGCGAGGATCAGCGCTTCCTTCAGGCGGAACTCGCGGCCGGCCGCGGCGGCGACGACGATCGCTGCCACGGCCGCCGGTATCATGCCGACCCGGTCCAGCAGGGCCCCGAACAGGACGATCGAGAGCGCGATCAGGGCGAGCGGCTTCCAGCCCCACTCGCCCTTCACCTTCTCACCGGAGCGGATGCCGCGCGCGAGCACGGTGACGCCGAAGAGGAGCAGGATGAAGCCGAGGACCGTGGGGAAGTAGCCCGGCCCCATGCGGATCGTGGTGCCGAAGGGATAGTCGCGGGCCAGCACGACCGCCAGTCCGCCGAGAACGATGAACAGCAGTCCGGCAATCAGGTCCCGGTTGTTACGCCAGTCGGGATTCACGCCGGATCCTCCTCCGCTTCGGTCGGGCTACGCGTCCGGGGCATACCCCTTCTCGTAGTGCGGCCCGACCATGGTCCCGTCGACCGCTTTTCCGATAATACCCTGCGAGAGGTCCTTGATGGCGATGAAAATCACGTCCTCGTCGCCGGGGGCGGCCACCAGCGTGTGCGGCGCGTTGGCGGGGATGTAGATGAGCGTGCCGGCGGGCGCGACCACCTTCCTGCCGTTGACCGAGCCGACGAGCGTTCCCCGCACCACGTAGTTGAATTGCTCGTTCTTGTGCGTGTGCATGCGCGAGCCGGTGCCGCGCGCCTTGTGGATCCAGCCCACCAGCATGCGCTCGCCTTCGACCACGCCCCCGTGCGCGCTCGAGTAGCCGGTGCCGGCCGGAACGTCCTTCAGCTGCGCCAGCGTGAACTGGTAGCGGCCGTTGCCGCCCTTGACCGCACCCGCGGTCTTGGTCTTCGCTCGTCTTGCTGCCATAGCTCTCCCCCTCACCCTGACCTATCAGGTCACAAGTAGTCGATGATCTTCCAGTCCCCCGGCTTCACGTTGACCACGTTCTTGCTCTTGCCCGGCCGGCGGTCGGCGTAGATCCGGCCTTCCTTCATCACGATCCTGATGTTCTTCTTCTCCTGCAGGCAGCGGATGTTCTTCAGCGGATCGCCGTCCACGGCGATGACATCGGCGAGCTTGCCGGCCTCGATCGTGCCGAGATCCTTCTCCTGCTTGAGCGCCTGAGCGGCGTTGCGGGTCGTGGTGAGGATCGCGTCCATCGGCTTCATGCCGAGCTTGACGTAGATCTCCAGCTCGGCCGCGTTCGAGCCCATGTCCGGCTCGAATCCCATGTCGGTGCCCATCGCGATCTTGACGCCGGCCTTGTGCATCTTCCGGAACGTCTCGAAGCAGAACGGTTGCAGGTACTTCATCTTGCGCAGCACGAAATCGGCCGTGCCGTGCTCGCGACGGAGCTCGATGGCATGATCGGTGCGGTGCGAGAGGGTCGGTGTGACCGGGGTGCCGGATTTCCTGATGAGCTCTACCGTCTCGTCGTCGTGGAACACCATGTGCTCGATGGTGTCGGCGCCGGCCTTCATCGCCATGCGCTGCGCGTTGGTGGTAAAACAGTGCACCGCCGCATGCTTGTGCAGCGCGTGCGCCTCGTCCACGACCGCGTCGAGCTCCTCCTGTGTCATGTTGCGGATGTCGGGCTCCTCCTTGTCGGTGCCGCCGCCGCCGGACGCGCAGGTCTTGATGACGTCGCAGCCCGCGAGCATGTTCTTGCGCGCGAGTTTGCGCAGCTCCCACGGCCCGTCGGCGGTGTTGAAGCCAAACCGGACCATCGCGCGCGGCTGGATCAGCTCGAGATGGGAGCCGGTCATGGTGGTGAAGCCCGCGATCAGCATGCGCGGCCCCTCGACGATGCCGGCGTTGATGGCGTCGCGCACCGCGCACATCTCGTTCACCAGCAGCCCGTAGGGGCCGTTCATGCCGAGGTCGCGCAGCGTGGTGAAGCCCATGTCGAAGCAGTTCTGGGCGTGGAAGAGCGCGTACATCTGCTGCAGGTGCGGCATCGTCTCGAACTGCGCGACCCGGTGGTTGTGGAAGGTCATGCAGTTGTACATCGCGGTGTGGATGTGGAGGTCCATCATCCCCGGCATCACCGTGTAGCCCGAGCAGTCGATCACCTCCGCGTCACGCGGGAGCTTTGCCTTGCCGCGCTCTCCGACCCCGGCGATGCGGTTGCCCTGGATCAGCACCACCGCGTCCTTCACCGGCTTCCCGCCGCGGCCATCGATCAGCGTGCCGCAGCGGATCGCCCGGATCGGCCCTTTCACCTTCGTTTCGAGGAATTCCTGGGACTTCAACCTTCACCTCCCCCTTTCCTGCCGTCGCTCCTTCGACTGAAAACCCGCCGCTGCGCCGACGAACCGTGCATAGGCCGCGGGATCGATCGCCGCGCCTGCAGTGCGCCGGCTCCCATCCAGGCCCAGCGCCGGCAGCGTGGCCTCGATCTCCGACCGCTCCATGCCGCGCGTAATGAACACGATGCGGGTGCCGCGGTCCGCCGACGGCCACGCATCGAGAGTCACCGGCTCGTGGATCACGCTCTGCACGACGTGCACGACAACGGGGCTGCCCGCGACGTTGACGATGCCCTTCACGCGCAGCAGCCGCGCGCCCTTGAGCGT
Organism: Burkholderiales bacterium; assembly: GCA_036555035.1. Taxonomy (GTDB): domain Bacteria; phylum Pseudomonadota; class Gammaproteobacteria; order Burkholderiales; family SG8-41; genus SG8-41. The sequence goes on from DATBMB010000071.1 coordinate 22,477, forward strand.
CGCCATCAGGTTGAGCCAGGCCGTGAGGCCCGCGCCCGTGACCGGGTCGTCGTGGCGCACCGCGAAGGAGTGGATGCCGTCCGTGTGCCGGACTGCGCGGCGGCGCGCGGGCCCCGCAATCGTGTAGGCATCCTCGTTCAGCCAGCGCTCGACCGCTTCTCGCCGCGACGCCGGCTCGAGAAGCGCGGTCTCGAACAACAGCCCGGGCGCGATTGCGCCGCGGAGGACTTCATGCACCTGCGCGCCGGGATTGATCCGCGCGAGGCGCCTGCGCAGCTTCGCCAGCGCGGCCGGCTCCGCGAGATCGGTCTTGCTCACGAGCAGGCAGTCGGCGACGGCGGCCTGCTTCACCGCTTCCGGACAGTCGTCGAGCCGGCTCTCGCCGTTGACCCCGTCCACCAGCGTGATGACCGCGCCCGCCCGCAGCCGCGGGGCGATCGTCTCGTCGGACGCGAGCGTGCGCAACACCGGCACGGGATCGGCGAGCCCGGTCGTCTCGACCAGCACCCGGTCGAAGGCGGGCACCCCGCCCGCGCCGCGCCGCGCCAGGAGATCGGCCAGCGTGCCCACGAGATCGCCGCGGATGGTGCAGCACAGGCAGCCATTGGCGAGCAGCACCGTGTTCTCGTTGGGGGTCGCGACCAGCAGGTGATCGAGCGCGACCTCGCCGAACTCGTTGACGATGACGGCAGCACGCGCCATCCCCGGATCGCGGAGCAGGCTGTTGAGCAGCGTCGTCTTGCCGCTGCCGAGAAAGCCGGTGATGACGGAAACCGGCGGCCGGTCGGCCGCCACCGCGGTCATGTCAGGCCGCGAGCGCCTGGCGCTCGAGGTCGGCGCTGTAGCGGCCGGTCGCGGCCAGGCCGTTCATGCGCGCGCGGTGGATGAATGCCGCCTGCGCCTTCGCGACGTTGGCCGGGCTGCCTTTCCATGCCTTGAGTGCCGCCGCCTGCAGCGCGCGCCCGTAGGAGAACGAAAGCGTCCAGGGCGCGGCGCCCAGCTTGTTCATCGCGTCGAGATGCGCAGTCGCGAGCTCATCGCCCTGGCCGCCGGAAAGAAACGCGATGCCGGGCACCGCGGCGGGCACCGTGCGCCTCAACACCTTGAGCGTGCGCTCGGCCACCTCGGCGACCGATGCCTGCTGCTTGCAGCTCGCGCCGGCGACGACCATGGAGGGCTTCAGCACCATCTTCTCGAACGCAACGCGCTGGCTGGCGAGCGCTGCGAACTGCTCGCGCAATGTCCACTCGGTCACTTCGTCGCAGCGCTCGATGGTGTGCTCGCCGTCCATCAGCACTTCCGGCTCCACAATCGGCACCAGGCCGGCGGCCTGGCAGATAGCGGCGTAGCGGGCGAGCGCATGCGCGTTCGCGATGATGCAGGCCTGCGAGGGGATGCCGGCGCCGATCGTGATCACCGCGCGCCACTTGGCGAACTTCGCGCCCAGCTTCACGTACTCGGCGCAGCGCTTGGCGAGGCCGTCGAGGCCCTCGGTCACCGTCTCCCCGGGGCAGAGCGCCATGTCCTTCGCGCCGGCGTCCACCTTGATCCCGGGGATGACGCCCTGTCTTGCCAGCAGCTCCGGAAACGGCGTGCCGTCCGCCGATTTCTGCCGCAGCGTCTCGTCGTAGAGAATGGCGCCGCCGATGTACTGGCCGATGCCTTTGGCGGAAAACAGCAGGTCGCGGTAGGCGCGGCGATGTTCCTCAGAGTTCTCGACACTGATGCTCTTGAAGCGTTTCTCGATGGTGCCGGTGGATTCGTCGGCGGCGAGGATGCCCTTGCCGGGCGCAACCATGGCCCTGGCGACGGCTTCCGGGGATTGGACTGACATCGTGATCTCCTCGAACGAACTGACGGGCGACTCGTTTCTCGTTTCCCGATTCTACTACGCCGGCAGCGCCGGGTTCCGCCCTATGCTTTGCGGTGTTCTCCCACCTTCACGACCTTCATGGTATTGGTGCCGCCGGCCTTGCCGAAGGGCTCGCCGATGGTGAGCACGATAAAGTCCCCGCGCTGCACGACCCCGCGCGCGAGCAGCTCGTCCTCCGCCATGTTCAGCGCCTTCTCGGGGTTGCGCGCTCCCTTGAACTTGACCGGGTAGACCCCGCGGAACAGCGTCACCCGGCGCCGCGTCTCCACCACCGAGCTCATGGCGTAGATCGGCACGTTGCTGTGCATCCGCGACATGAGAAGCACCGTCTTGCCGCTTTGCGTCATTGCCGCCACGGCCTTGATGTCGAGGTTGTTCGCCGTGAAGACGGTGGCGCGCGCGATCGAGTCCTCGACCTCCGCGGGCGCCGTGGGGAGCCGGCGCTCCTGCGCAAGCGTGTCCTCTTTCTCCGCCTCGACGCACACGCGCGCCATCGCCGCCACCGTTTCCACCGGGTATTTTCCCGTGGCGGTCTCGGCAGAGAGCATCACCGCGTCGGTGCCGTCGAGCACCGCGTTGGCGACATCCGAGACTTCCGCGCGCGTCGGGATCGGGTTCAGGATCATGGATTCCATCATTTGGGTGGCGGTGATCGTGATCCGGCTCTTCTCGCGCGCGAGGCGCAGCATCCGCTTTTGCAGCGCCGGCACCGCGGCGTCGCCGACCTCCACGGCAAGGTCGCCGCGCGCCACCATGATGCAGTCGGAAGCGTCAAGGATGTCGTTGAGCGCCGGGATCGCCTCCGCGCGCTCGATCTTCGCCACCGTCAGCGCCCGCCCGCCCGCCTTGTGCATGAGATCTCGCGCCCACTTGATGTCGGCCCCCGAGCGCGGGAACGAGATCCCGAGAAAGTCCGCCTTGAGCTCGGCGGCAGTCCGGATGTCCTGCATGTCCTTCTCGGTCAGCGCCGGCGCCGTGAGACCCCCACCCTTGCGGTTGATGCCCTTGTTGTTGGAGAGCGCGCCGCCCTGCTCCACGACGGTGGTGATGCGCGGGCCCCTGACCGCCGCGACGCCCAGCACGATGCGCCCGTCGTCGAGCAGCAGCGTGTCGCCCGGGCGCACGTCGTTGGGCAGATTGCGGTAGTCGAGGCCGACGATGTGCTCGTCGCCGAGCTTGCACTCGGCATCAAGGACGAACTTCGCCCCGGACGCGAGGATGATCTTTCCGTCCTTGAAGCGCCCGATGCGAATCTTCGGCCCCTGCAGGTCCACCAGGACGCCCACGGCATGGCCCGCCTTGCGCGCGAGGGAGCGGACCATTTCCACGTGCTTGCGGTGCTCGGTAGCGCTACCGTGGGAGAAGTTCACGCGCACGACATCGAGACCCGCCTCGATCATGCGCGCAAGCGTCTTCGGGTCACTCGAGGCGGGACCGAGAGTCGCGACAATCTTGGTGCGGCGGGGCATGGAGAACCGGGGCTCAGGATCCGGGGATGAGCCCAGTGTAGCGATGCATCAATGCAAACTCAATCGGGCGCACAGCGCATCCACGCGCGGGCTCTGCTCGATGCGCCAGCATTCGGCAAGAATCTGCTCGGTCGCAACGGCTGGAAACGCGATGCGCAGGAGACCTCTCGTCTTGTCGCTGATATCCTCGTCGGTCAGCGGCCGGCCCTCGCTGCCGCGGCAATGCTGCACGTCGGCCGCGACGATCCTGCCGCTCTTCAGCACGACCCGCACCTTGGCCGCTTCACGCCCGATGCCGGCGGCGGCTGTGGCCATCACTTTGCGCCGCAGCGCGCTGACTGCGCCGTCGTGGACCATTTCCCCGGTCACTTCTGCGATCCCCGCGGCCTTGCGGATGAGGGCCGCCGCGGCCCAATGCTGGAAGCTCACCATCGCCTGAGTCTGGTTCTGCGGCTCGGGCCGGTTGCACAGCTGCACGGCCAGCGGATTCACCGTCAGCTCCACCCGCTCGATCTCGTCGGCGGCCACGGGTTCCTTGCGCGCCGCGTCCAGGCAGGCATCGATGATCGGATGGATCACGAATCCGCACGGATAGGGCTTGTAGGCGAGCGCGGAGATCTCAAATTGCTCCCCGAGCCGGTCGACCGCGGCTTCCAGGTTGGGCCGCTGGCCGAACGACACCGCAAAACCCTTGACGCCTTCGAGCATCGTGTCGGAGCAGGTGAAGCCGCGCTCGGCGAGCAGCGCCGCGAGCAAGCCGCAACGCGCCGCATGCCCGGGGGTGAACGGGCTCCCCATCGTGGCGTGCGCCTCTCTCAGGCCGCCAGCCTGATTCGCGGCGAGCCCGATGGCGGTCGCCAGGCCGGTCTCGTCGAGCCCGAGCAGCTTGCCGGCGGCGACCGCGGCGCCGATGCCGCCCACCAGGCCCTGCATGGAGAGGCCGACACCGCATTCAGCCGGCGCAACGGACAGCATGTTGCCGACGCGGCACTGGACTTCAACGCCCAGTATCAGCGCGTGCACGAAATCCCGGCCGCTCACCGGCTTGCGCTCCGCGAGCGCCAGCAGCCCCGCCGCCACCGGGCTCGTGGGGTGCGCCACCGTGAGGAAATGCGTGTCGTTGAACGAGAGCGCGGCCGAGCTCATCGAATTGAGGCACGCCGCGTTCAGTGCATCGAGCTTCTCGCGCCGGCCCACCAGCGTCGCCGCCGGTGCGCCGTTGAATTCCGCGAGTACCTCCAGGGCGCGCTCGACGCAGTCCTCGCGGGCGCCGCCGGCGGCGCAACCCACCCAATTGACGAAGGCGCGCACGCCTTCGTGCCGCACCGCTGCCGGCAGGTCGCCAGCCTGCGAGGCCGCAACATAGCGCGCGAGCGCTCGAGTGACGCCGGTCATGACTGCTCTCGCTTACGCGCGCGCCGCGCGCTCCTCCAGAACGGCGACCGCCGGCAGCTTCCGGCCCTCGAGGAACTCGAGAAACGCGCCGCCGCCGGTAGAGATGTAGGAGATCTTGTCGGCGATGCCGAATTTCGCGATCGCGGCGAGCGTGTCGCCGCCGCCGGCGATGGAAAACGCCTTCGAATCGGCGATGGCGAGCGCGATCGTGCGCGTGCCGGCGGCGAATTGGTCGAACTCGAATACGCCGACCGGGCCGTTCCAGACGATGGTGCCCGCCCCGGCAATGAGCGCAGCGAGCGCCGCCGCGCTCCTGGGACCGATGTCGAGGATCATGTCATCGGCCCGGACTTCCGTCGCGGCAATGCGGTTCGCACGCGCGAGCGGCGAAAGATCGTTCGCCACGACAACGTCCACGGGCAGCGGCACCGCCGCGCCGCGGCCCTTCATCAGCTCGAAGATGGCCCGCGCCTCGCTCACGAGCTCGAGCTCGGCGAGCGACTTGCCGATCGGCAGCCCGGCCGCGGCGAGGAAGGTGTTGGCGATGCCGCCGCCCACGATCAGCTGGTCCACCTTCGCGGCGAGCGCCTTGAGGATGGTGAGCTTGGTCGAGACCTTGGCGCCGGCGACGATTGCCACCAGCGGGCGCGCGGGGTTCCCAAGCGCCCGCCCGAGGGCTTCGAGCTCGGCCGCCATCAGCGGCCCGGCGCAGGCGACGGGGGCGAAGCGCGCCATCCCGTGGGTCGTCGCCTCCGCGCGGTGCGCGGTGCCGAACGCATCGTTCACGTAGACGTCGCAGAGCGCCGCCATCCTGCGCGCGAGCGCCTCGTCGTTCTTCTTCTCGCCCTTGTTGACGCGGCAGTTCTCCAGCATCACCACTTCGCCGGGCTTCACCTCGAAGCCGCCGTCCACCCAGTTCGCGATCAGGCGCACCGGGCGATGGAGCATCTCGCCCAGGCGCCTCGCGACCGGCGCGAGCGAATCCTCGGGCGCGAGCTTGCCCTCCGTGGGCCGCCCCAGGTGCGAGGTCACCATCACCGCGGCGCCGCCTTTCAGCGCGTACTCGATGCCCGGGATGGAGGCGCGAATGCGCGTGTCCTCGGTGATGTTGCCGGCGTCATCCTGGGGAACGTTGAGATCGGCGCGGATGAACACGCGCTTGCCTGCGACCGGCAGGTCGGTCAGGCGCAGAAACGTCATTGCTTCGCGACCACCCGCACCATCTCCAGCACCTTGCACGAGTAGCCCCATTCGTTGTCGTACCAGGCGACGACCTTGACGAAGGTGGGATCGAGCGCGATGCCGGCTTCGGCGTCGAACACCGAGGTGCAGCTCTCGCCGCGGAAATCGGTCGAGACCACCTTGTCCTCGGTATAGCCGAGGATCCCCTTGAGCGCGCCCGTGGATTGCGCCTTCATCTCGGCGCAGATTTCCTTGTACGTGGCCGGCTTGCCGAGCTCGACGGTGAGATCGACGACGGAGACGTCCGATGTCGGGATTCGAAACGCCATGCCCGTCAGTTTCTTGTTCAGCTCCGGTATCACCACGCCCACCGCTCTCGCCGCGCCGGTGGACGACGGGATGATGTTCTCGAGCATGCCGCGCCCGCCGCGCCAGTCCTTGCTGGAAGGCCCGTCCACGGTCTTCTGCGACGCGGTCACGGCGTGCACCGTCGTCATGAGCCCGCGCTTGATGCCCCATTTGTCGTTCAGCACCTTCGCCACCGGGGCGAGGCAGTTGGTGGTGCAGGAGGCGTTGGAGATGATGGCCTGCCCGGAGTAGGTCCGGTCGTTCACGCCGAAGACGAACATCGGGGTGTCATCCTTCGAAGGCGCCGACATGATCACCTTCTTCGCGCCCGCCGAGATGTGCTTCTGGCACGAGGCTTTGTCGAGGAAGAGGCCGGTCGACTCCACCACGATGTCGGCCCGCACCTCGCCCCACTTGAGGTCGGCCGGGTCCTTGACCTGGGTCAGCCGGATCCCGCGTCCATTGACCAGCAGCGTGTTGCCGTCGACGCCGATATCGCCCTCGAAACGGCCGTGAACGGAGTCATAGCGCAGCATGTAGGCGAGATACTCCGGCTCGAGCAGATCGTTGATGCCGACGATCTCGATGTCCGGAAAATGCCGGGCCGCCGCCCGGAATACCATGCGCCCGATGCGCCCGAACCCGTTGATGCCGACTTTGATAGCCATGCGCTTCTCCAGAATGTTCGATCAGGGACGAGCCCTCAAAGTTTCGATTTGACGGCGGCCACGATGTTCTCGGGCGTGAAGCCGAAGTGCCTGAACAGCTCCCCGCCCGGCGCCGATTCGCCGAAGCGGTCGATGCCGATGACCGCGCCCTCGAGCCCGACGTACTGGCGCCAGAAGCTGGAAATGCCCGCCTCCACCGCCACCCGCGGCAGCCCGCGCGTGAGCACCGAGTCGCGGTAGGCCGCGTCCTGGCGGTCGAATACCGTGGTCGAGGGCATCGACACCACGCGCACCGGTACGCCGTCCTGCGCGAGGAGCTTCTGCGCCGCGAGCGCCAGCGCCACTTCCGAGCCGGTGGCAATCACGACGGCGCGCGCAGGGCCGCCCGGCGCCTCTGATATGACGTAGCCGCCGCGCCGTATGGCCTCGATACCCGCCGGCTCGCGCTTCACGAACGGCACGTTCTGGCGCGTGAGGAGCAGGCTCGTGGGTCCTTCCTTGCGCTCGAGGGCACATCCCCACGCCACCGCCGTCTCCACCGTGTCGCAGGGCCGCCAGACCTCCATGTTGGGGATGAGCCGCAGGCTTGCCGCGTGCTCGATCGGCTGGTGGGTCGGCCCGTCCTCGCCCAGGCCGATCGAGTCGTGCGTGAATACGTAGATTACGCGCACGCCCATCATCGCCGCCAGCCGCAGCGCATTGCGCGCGTAGTCCGAGAACACCAGGAACGTGCCGCCGTAGGGGATCAAGCCCCCGTGCAGCGCAATCCCGCTCATCACCGCGCACATGCCGAACTCGCGCACGCCGTAGAAGAGGTAGTTGCCGCCGCCCTCCCGCCCGATCACCTTTGAGGCCTTCACCATCGTCAGGTTGGAGCCGGTGAGATCCGCCGAGCCGCCGACGAGTTCCGGGAGCGCGGGCACCAGCGCCTCGAGCACGTTCTGCGAGGCCTTGCGTGTCGCCACCGTTTCGGCCTTCGCGTCGGTCTCTTTCACCAACGCCTCCAGCCGCGCGCGGAAATCCGCCGGCAGTTCACCCCCCGTGCGACGCCGGAACTCGGCGGCCTCGGCGGGATACTGCTTCTCGTAGTCCGCGAAGAGCTTCTTCCAGCGGCGCTCGGCGGCGGCGCCGCGCTTCTTCGCATTCCAGCCGTCATACACCGGCTGCGGGATCTCGAACGGCGGATGCCGCCAGCCGATTGCCTCGCGCGTGGCGGCGACTTCCTTCTCACCGAGCGCGGCACCGTGCGCCGCTCCGGTATTGGCCTTGGTCGGCGCGCCCTTCGCGATCACGGTCTTGGCGATGATGAGCGACGGCCGCGCCTTCTCCCGCTTCGCCTTCTTTAGCGCCCGGTCCACCTGCGCGACGTCGTGGCCGTCGATCGGCCCGATCGCCTGCCAGCCGTACGCTTCGAAGCGGCGCTTCACGTCGTCGGTATACCACTGGCGGATCGCGCCCTTGTCCGAATCGATCGAGATGCCGTTGTCGTCGTAGACCGCGATGAGCTTGCCGAGCCCGAGCGTCCCCGCGAGCGCGCACGCCTCGTGCGAGACGCCTTCCATCATGCAGCCGTCGCCCAGAAAGACGTAGGTGTGGTGATCGACGATGTCGAGTCCGGGTCGGTTGAACTCGACCGCGAGGAGCCGCTCGGCGAGCGCCATGCCCACGGCGTTGGACACGCCCTGCCCGAGCGGACCGGTGGTGGTCTCGACTCCGGGCGCGCAGCCGAATTCGGGGTGCCCCGGTGTCTTCGAGTGGAGCTGCCGGAAGCGCTTCAGCTCCTCGATCGGCAGCTCGTAGCCCGTTAAATGCAGCAGCGCGTAGAGCAGCATCGAGCCGTGGCCGTTCGAGAGCAGGAAGCGGTCGCGGTTCACCCACGCGGGATTGGCGGGGTTGTGCCGCAGGTGTCCGTTCCACAGCGTCTCGGCGATCTCCGCCATGCCCATCGGCATGCCGGGGTGCCCCGAATTCGCCTGCTGTACAGCGTCCATCGCCAGCGCGCGGATCGCGTTGGCCAGCTCGGCGCGGGCATCCATTCAGGCGTTCCTGGCGCGGGGGGCGGGAAAAGAGCGCCAATTATAGCTGGCGCGGGCCGCCTTCGAACGGTTTACGGTGTGCTCTCCCCGTTTCCGTTCTTGCGGGCGAGGCGGATGCCGAGCTGCTTCAGCTTCCGGTAGAGATGCGTGCGCTCGAGCCCGACGGTATCCGCCACGCGCGAGATGTTGCCGCCCTCGCGCGCGATGTGGTACTCGAAGTAGGCGCGCTCGAAGGCGTCGCGCGCGTCGCGCAGCGGGAGATCGAGGGGCAGGTCGTGTCCGGGCCGGGACGCGGTGCCCCGCGACGGCAGCGCATGGTTCACGTCCTCGAGCGAGATGCTCTCCGCGGCGCAGGTGAGCGCCAGCGTGCGCACCGTGCTCTCGAGCTGCGCCAGGTTGCCGGGCCAGTCGTAGTTGCGCAGCGCGTTGAGCGCCCCGGTCGTGAACTGGCGCTGCGGCGCCTCCCGGGCCTCGACCAGGCGCGAGAGCACCAGGTTCGCGAGGTCGGGGATGTCCTCGCGGTGCTCGCGCAGGCTCGGCACCCGGATGGTGGTCGCCGCAACGAGCCCGTAGAGGCGGCTGTCGAAGGCGCCGTGGGACACCAGCTCGGCGACATCGCGGGAAGCGCCGCTGATGACGCGCACGTTGTAGCGCTCAAGCTTGGACATCGCGAGCAGCAGCCCCTTCTGCTCGACTCGCGAGAGCTCGGTTACCTCGCGCAGGAACAGCGTCCCCTCGCGCGCCTGGTTGAGGAGCTCGAGCGGCGCTTCCGCCAGCGCGGAATGGGTCTCCGGCGCCACCCACGGCGCGTTGCGCAGGTGGAGAAAGCGCGCGGCGAGCTCGAGTCCGCACCCCGGCTCGCCGGTGAGCAGCAGCGGCGCGCGCAGGCTCATGACCCGCTCCAGGCGCTGCTTCAACTCCGCCACCAGCGGCCCGCGCCCGAAGCTCGCCAGCGAGAGCGCCGACTGGCTCTGCTCGCCGCCGTGCTTCAGCGCGCGCCCCACCGTCGCCAGCAGCTTCTGCAGCGCGATCGGCTTCTCCAGGAAATCGTAGGCGCCGATGCGGGTCGCCTCGACCGCCGTGTCGATCGTGCCGTGCCCCGACATCATCACCACCGGCATGGTAAGCAGCCCCGCGGCCGCCCACTCCTTGAGGAGCGTGATGCCGTCGGTGTCCGGCATCCAGATGTCGAGCAGCACCAGGTCGGGGCGCGCCTGGGTGCGGCACGCGCGCGCGTCGGCGGCGTTCTCCGCCAGCCGCACCTGATAGCCCTCGTCGCTCAGGATCTCGGACAGCAGCTCGCGGATGCCGATCTCGTCGTCTACGACCAGGATGTGTTGCATATCCGGAAGAAGAAGCTCCCGCTGATTCTACACCCGCGCCCGCGTCGCCACGCGGCGCGCCGTGTCCTGCGCCGCCACCGGCAGCTGGATGGTGACGCACACCCCCCGCGGCGCGACGTTGGCGATCGCGGCCGTCCCGCCGTGCTCCTCGACGATCTTCTTCACGATCGCGAGCCCGAGCCCGGTGCCTCTGGGCTTGGTGGTGACATAGGGCTCGAATGCGCGCCGCATCACGTGCTCCGGGACTCCGCAGCCGTTGTCCGTGACGGTGAGCCGCACGATCTCGCCGGCGGCGGCAGTCGCCACGGTCACGCGCGGCTCCGGCGTGTCGGCGAGCGCATCCTGCGAGTTCTGCAGGAGGTTGTGGATGACCTGCCGCAGCTGCGCCGCGTCGCCGAGCACCGGCGGCAGGCCCGCCGCGAGCTCGAGCCGCACGGCGCCCCCGAGCGAGGATTCGTAGAGCGTCAGCACTTCGCGCGTCAACGCGCTGAGATCGAGCTCGCGCACGGTCGGCTCCGGGGTGCGCGCGTACTGGCTGAACGCGTCCACCATGTATTTCAGCGCCGCGACCTGGTTGACGATGGTCTGCGTGGAGCGCGCGAGCACCTCGGCATCCGCCTGCGCGAGCTTGCCTTCGAGCTTCGCCCTGAGCCGCTCCGCCGAGAGCTGGATCGGCGTCAGCGGATTGCGGATCTCGTGGGCGAGGCGCCGCGCGACCTCGGCCCACGCCTCCGCGCGCTGGGCCTCGGCGAGGTGCGTGATGTCGTCGAACACGACGACGCCGCCGCCTTCCGAGCCGGTCGGCAGGCGCGTGCCGCGCAGCAGCAGCAGCTGGGTCCCGCCGCGCAGGGGACGCTCGACCTGCTGCTCCCATTCCACGGCGCCGGAGCGCGCAAACGCGGACGCGATCTCCCGCCCCAGCTCCCCGGCGTCGGGCGCCGTTGCCGGCCATTTCTCAGGTGCCGAGCCGACGAGCGCCCCGAAGTCAATCCCGAGGATCGCGCCCGCGCTGCGGTTGGCGGCGCGCAGGTTGAGCTCCTCGTCAAACGCCAGCACGCCCGCGGAAAGGTTCGCGAGCACGCTCTCCAGATAGGCCTTCGCCTGGGAGAGCGCCGCCTGGTGGCGCTCCGCCTGGGCGTGCGCCTCGGCGAGCTGCAGGGTCATGCGGTTGAAGGACTGCGTGAGCGTGCCGATCTCGTCGCGCGAGACGACCGCCGCGCGCTGGCTGAAATCCCCGCTCGCCACCGCGCGCGTGCCTTCGACGAGCGCGCCGATGGGCGCGGACAGCCGGTCGGAGAGGAAGAACGCGAGCGCGGCGGCCGACAGCATGGCGAGCAGCAGCGTGAGCGTCAGCGTCACCCGGTAGAGGCGCTTCAGCCCCCGGCGCGACAGGGTCAGCTCCTGGTACTCGCGGTAGCCCGATTGCACCGCTTCCGCGTCTTCGCCGAGCTGCTTCGGCACCGGGTGCACGAGCTGCAGCACGCGCGGGGCTGCCGCGGGGCCGGGTACCGGCTCCAGCGCGCGCAGATAGAGGCCCTTGTCGGGAATCGCCTCGACCGCTCCGAAGCCGCTCCCGGCGCGCAGCTGCCTCTGCGCGGCGGCGCCCGGCAGCTCCGGCAGAAGACCCCTGCGCCCCGGGCCGGAGTACGCAATCACCCTGCCGCGCTCGCCGAAGAGCGTCGCCTCCTGCACCCCGGCCTGCTCGCGCAGGACGCTCAACGCCGCGGCTTGCTCCTCGGGCTCGGCCTGCGGCAGCGCGCGCGCCATGACTGCAGCCTTCGCCGCGAGCTCCCTCAACGAGCCGTCGAGCATGCCGCGCCCGAGGTTGAGACCGCTGTCGAGCGCCTTGTCGAGCCGCACCTCGAACCAGGCCTCGATCGAGCGCGCGAGGAACTGCACGGACATGCCGTAGATCAGCGCTCCCGGCACCACCGCCATCAGCGCGAAGAGCAGCACCAGCCGCAGCGTCAGGCGCGAGCCGAATACCCCGGCCTTGAGCTTGCGCATGAGTGTCGTGAACTGATAGGCGACCAGCCCGGTGAGCATGACCGCCACGGCGCCGTTCAAGGCGAGCAGCAGGGGATAGCGCTCCGCAAACGACGCCGGGTTGGCGCTCGAGGCCGCCACCAGGTAGAGCGCCACCGCGACGAGCCCCACGCACAGGATCAGCAGGTAGCGCACGATCGCGCTCGAGAGGGCGGGCCGCGGCGGGGGAAGCGTCGCGCTCATGGGGACACCGTCCAGCGATGCCAGTCGGAAGAGATGGTCCACTCGCGCGAGCCGACCGCGCTCACCCGGAAGGCGCGCGGCAGCTGCGCGGAATCGAGCCGCAGCCGCAGCGCGGCCCGGTAGCTCGCGCCCTTGTTGAGCGCGCCGGCCTCGGCGATCTCGCGCACGCGCACCCGGCTCAGGAAGGCGAGCGCTTCGGCGAGCGACGCGAAGTTCCGGTAGAGCGTGCTCAGCCCGACGCGATACTGCCGCGTGAGCGCGTTGTATGAAAGCCGGTATTCGTGCCGGGCGTTGGCGAGCGTCTCGTTCAGCCAGTACCAGCGCGGGCGCACCAGCTCGAACTCGAGCATGAAATAGAGCGGCACGCCCTTGTTGAGCGCCTCCTGCAGGGTGTGCGTGAGCGTGACCTCGAAATCGGCTTCCAGGACGTAGCCATCCTCCGCCGAGATGAGCGCCGCCTGCCGCACCTCGATGCCGTCGGCGCGAGCCGGCGCCGGGGCCGCGGCCCACCCAACCAGCATGACGAGCGCCACGAGGAGCCTAAAGCTTCTGCAGCAGCGCGTAGAAGAAGCCGTCATGCCGTCCGTCCGGAAGCAGTTGGCCCGCTCGTGCCTGGGTCTCTTCGTCGAGCGCGGGAAGGGCGAGGCGCCGCGCGTCCCGGTGGCGCTTCTCGAACCGCGCAACCTGCTCGCGATTCTCCTCCCGGAACACCGAACACGTGGCGTACAGGAATTTACCACCACTTTCCAGCGTCTGCCACAGCGCATCGAGCATGCGGCGCTGCAGCTCGACGTACTGCTCGATGTCGGCCTCGCGCCGCAGCCACTTGATATCCGGATGCCGCCTCACGATTCCCGAGGCGCTGCAGGGCGCATCGAGCAGGATGCGGTCGAAGCGCCTGCCGTCCCACCACGCGGCCGGGTCGCAGGCGTCCCCGCAGATTACGCGCGCCGTCAATCCCAGGCGCGCCAGATTGTCGCGCACGCGCTCGAGCCGGGACGCGTCGTTGTCGAGGGCGGTGAGATCCACGTCCGCGAGCTCGAGCGCGTGCCCGGTCTTCCCGCCGGGGGCGGCGCAGGCATCGAGCACGCGCATGCCGTCGGCGAGATCGAGCAGCGGCGCGGCGAGCTGCGCCCCCGCATCCTGCACCGAGACCCGCCCTTCGCTCAGGCCGGGCACGCGCGCGGCGGGAAGCGCCTTGCGCAGGAGCACCGCCGCTCCGCCGAGGACCTCGCACTGGATTCCCTGCTCGCGCAGCAGCGCCAGGTAATCGGCGACGGCTGCGCGCCGGCGGTTGACGCGCAGCGCGAGCGGCGGGCGCGTGTTGCCCGCTTCCAGTATCGCCGCGTAGTCCTCCGGGTACTGCAGGCGCAACTTGTCGATCCACCACTGGGGATGGCAGTAGCGCGCGGGCTCCGTGCGCTGCGCCCGGGCGGCGAGCGTCGCGCGCCGGCGCAGGAAGTTGCGCAGCACGGCGTTGGCAAGGCCTTTCGCCGAGGTGAGGCCCAGCGCATGGCAGGCGCGCACCGCGTGGTCCACGACCGCATGCGGTGCAGCGCGCGTTGCCTCGAGCTGGTGCAGCGCGATGAGCAGCAGCGCGCGCAGCCGCTCGTCCTGGAGGGGTCTTTCGAGCAGCGCCTCGAGCAGCGCCTCGAGCCGGGGCAGAAAGCGCAGCGCGCCGTAGGCGAGATCCTGCACCGCCGCGCGGCGGCGCGCGTCGAGCTGCGGATGTCCCTGCCAGGCCGCCGCGAGCTCGGCGTCCAGGCTGCGGCCGGCGAGCACCCCCCGCAGCACCGCGGCCGCCAGCCGCTGGACCTCAACCATCACGCGCCCCGAAGCGCGCGCCACTCCCCAGCCGGAATCCGGAGAGAAATGCGCGCACCGGGAGTCTCTTCCCCCCGGCGCGCTGCAGCTCGGTGATGCGCAGCGCGTCGGTGCCGCACGCCGCCACGATGCCGCCGGGCTCCGCCGCGCATACGGTGCCTGGCGCGGCGCGGACGCCACGCTCGACCGCCGCGCGCCAGATCTTGAGCGCGGTGCCCGCGCACCAGGTCTGCGCGCCGGGGACAGGATTGAAAGCCCGTATCCGGCGCTCGATCTCCGATGCCGACTGCCGCCAGTCAATGTCGGCTTCGCCGCGGGCAATGCGCGGCGCGTAAGTCGCCGCGCGTTCGTCCTGCGGCACTGCGACCGGGGGCGTGTCGAGGGCGCGCAGGAGCAATCGTGCCCCGAGCGCCGCCAGCCGCTCGCGCAGGCTGCCGCCGGTATCCTCGGGCAGGATGCCGACGGCCTCCTGCAGCAGGATCGGCCCGGTGTCGAGTCCCGCGTCCATCTGCATGATGGTGACGCCGGTGGCGGCGTCGCCGGCAAGCAGCGCGCGCTCGATCGGCGCCGCGCCGCGCCAGCGCGGAAGAAGCGACGCGTGCACGTTGAGCCCGCCGCGCGGCGGGAGCGCAAGCAATGCCGCAGGCAATATCAAGCCGTAGGCGGCCACGACCAGCGCGTCGGGCCGCGCGCGGGCGATCGCATCGAGCGTCGCGGGGTCAGAGAGCTTGGACGGCTGCAGGAGCGTGAGGCCGCGCTCGAGCGCGAGCGCCTTCACCGCCGAGCGCTGGGGCCTCAAGCCGCGGCCGGCAGGACGGTCCGGCTGCGTCAGTACCAGCGCCACATCGTGGCGCGCCCGCAGCAAGGCCTCGAGCGATACCGCAGCGAACTCGGGCGTTCCCGCGAAGACGAGCTTCAAGGAATCAGAGGACGAGCCGCCGGGCGTCAGGCTCCACCTTGCGCCGCTCCTGCTTTTTAAAGCGGGACAGGATGCGGCTCTGCTTCAGGCGCGATAGCTTCTCGACGAAGACCTTGCCTTCCAGGTGATCCATCTCGTGCTGGATGCACACGGCGAGCAGTCCCTCCGCCTCGAGCGTGAAGGGCTCCCCGGCGGCATTGAGCGCGCGCACCGTCACGCGCTGCGCGCGGCGCACGTTCTCGTACACCCCGGGCACCGAGAGGCAGCCTTCCTCGATGTCCGATTCGCCGCTGGCCGCGAGCAATTCCGGGTTGATGAACACCTGCAACTGGTCGCGCGATTCAGAGACATCGATCACAATCACGCGCAGATGGACGTTTACTTGTGTTGCAGCGAGGCCAATGCCCGGCGCAGCATACATGGTCGCAGCCATGTCTTTGATTAATTGGCGAATCCGATCTGTGACTGCATCCACCCTTCCTGCCCGCTTGTGCAGCCTCGGGTCGGGATAGCGCAGGATCGTTAGTAAAGGCATAAAAAGCTTGCGAATTTAACCAGCTAGATGCAGAATTTAATCCAAACTCTCGGGCGCAGTTCCGTGATCGGGGCTGCGCCTCTTAGTCTGTCAATTTGGGGACGCGAGATGCGTAAAGCAATTATATCCCTGATTTTGCTGATGACTCCGCTCGCGCCGGCGCCGGCTCAGGCCCCCGCGAGCGCGCTTCAGGAAGGGGCGCCCGAGCAGTACATCGTCGTCCCGGGTGACACCCTTTGGGGCATCTCCGGGCGCTTCCTGAAGGACGTCTGGCGGTGGCCCGAGCTCTGGCGCATGAACCAGGAGCAGCTCCGGAATCCCCACCGGATCTTCCCCGGAGATGTGATCGTTCTGGACCGCACCGGCGCGGAAGTGCAGTTGCGGCTGCTCAGGGCGGATGATCCTGCAGCCGCCGCTGCCGCTGCCGCTGCCGCCGCGGCAGGTGCCGCGCCGGGTGTCGCAACGGCCGTGGCGCCGCGCGATACCATCAAGCTCTCGCCCAGGCTGCGCGCGGAACCCCTCGCGGACAAGGCCATTCCCGCGATCCCGCCGTCGGTGATCGAGCCCTTCCTCTCGCGGCCGCTCGTGGTCGGACAGGACGAGCTCAATGCCGCGCCCGTGGTTCTCGCCAACCAGGAGAACCGGGTGGCGATCGGAGCCGGCAACATCGCCTATGTCGAGGGCCTCGACCCCGACAAGGGCCTCAACTGGCAGGTCTTCCGCCGCGGCGACGCCCTGATCGACCCCGAGACCGGCGATACGCTGGGCTATCAGGCGGTCTATCTCGGCGATGCGCGGGTGATCCGGAGGGGCGATCCCGCGACCATCGAGGTCACCCGGTCCGCGCAGGAGATTTACACCGGCGACCGGCTCCTGCCCGCCGCCAAGGAAATACCGACGTTCTCCTACGTGCCGCGCGCGCCGTGGCGGCCGGTGCGGGGGCGCGTCATGTCGACCTATGGCAATCTCGGGGAAACCGGGCCCCAGGGCATCGTGGCGCTGTCCAAGGGTTCCCTGGACGGCCTCGAGGTGGGGCACGTCCTCGCGATCTATCGCAGCCAGAGCACCCTCGCGTTCGGCTCGCGCATGGCGCCGCTCTACGGAACGCAAGGGTTGACCATGAACGAGTCGCCGCGCGCGTACTACAGCGAGGACATCCCCACGCGCGATGCGCCGCTCTATCAACGCGGCCGGCGGATCACCGAGGCGGACGCCGCCAAGCTGCCGGACGAGCGCTTCGGGCTCGTGATGGTATTCCGCACCTTCGACCGCGCTGCGTTCGGGCTCGTGATGCAGGCCTCGCGCCCGGTCGCCGTCAACGACGTCGTCACCAATCCCTGAAGCGGCCGGGTGCCGCTCGACCCGGAACTCGCTGCGTGGCTCAGGCTGAGTCTCACGCCAGGACTCACCGGCGAGGCCCTGCGGCGCCTGCTCACCGCGTTCGGTGACCCCGAGCGCGTGCTGGCCGCCAGGCCCGGCGCGCTCGCGCAGCACGTGGGCGCCGCGGCCGCCGCGGCCATCCATCAAGGCGATACCACCGACGCCGTGGCCGCTGCAGGCCGCTGGCTCGAGGACCCGGCCAACAGCGTCGTGACGCTCGCCGATCCCCAATATCCGCCCCGCCTCCTGCAGATTCCCGATCCCCCGCCGCTCCTCTACGTCATGGGCCGCGTCGAGCTCCTGTCGCGCCCCTCGCTCGCCATCGTCGGCAGCCGCAACGCAACCCCGCAGGGCGTGGCGAACGCCGAGGCCTTCGCGAAGACGCTCTCCGATGCCGGGCTTACGATCGTGAGCGGGCTCGCCCTGGGCGCCGACACCGCCGCCCACCGCGGCGGGCTCGCCGGCGCGGCGAGCAGCGTCGCGGTCCTCGGCACGGGGGCGGATGTCGTCTATCCCGCCCGCAACCGCGCGCTCGCGCACGAGCTCGCCGCGCGCGGCGCGCTCATCTCCGAGTTCGCGCTCGCCACGCGCGCGCTCGCGGGGAATTTTCCGCGCCGCAACCGGCTCATCAGCGGCCTCGCGCTCGGCTGCCTGGTGGTGGAAGCCGCGGCCGACAGCGGCTCCCTCATCACGGCGCGGCTCGCCGCCGAGCAAGGCCGGGAAGTCTTCGCCATCCCCGGCTCGATCCACTCTCCCCTCGCCAAGGGCTGCCATGCGCTGATCAAGCAGGGCGCCAAGCTCGTGGAGAGCGCCCGCGACCTTCTCGAGGAGCTCAATCTACCCGCGCCCGCCCCTGCGCAACCGGCTCCCGCCGTCGCAACCGATGCGCTCGAGCGCCGCGTTCTCGACGCGATCGGCGACGATGCCTGCGACCCGGACACGCTCGCGGCGCGCGCCCGCCTGCAACCCGCCGCGCTTGCCGCGCTCATCACCCGGCTCGAGCTCGACGGCCGCGTTGCCGTGCTGCCCGGCGGGCTGATCCAACGCGTGCGGCGCTAGTGTGCGCGGCAGCGCGCAATACATCGTGCTTGCCTAGACAAAAATTTGCTCATATCATCTTGCGCAATTTTTTCCTCTCGCGCCGCAACCCGGCGCGCGCATGAGCAAGCAACTGATCATCGCTGAAAAGCCCTCGGTCGCCGCGGACATCGCACGCGCGCTCGGCGGCTTCACGCGTCACGGCGACTACTACGAGAACGGCGGCTATGTCCTCTCCTCCGCGGTGGGCCACCTGCTCGAGCTCGCCGTCCCGGAGGAATACGAAGTGAAGCGCGGCAAGTGGTCGTTCGCCCATCTGCCGGTGATTCCGCCCCGCTTCGAGCTCGCGCCGATCGAGCGAAGCGAGACCCGCTTGAACCTGCTGCTGCGGCTGATCAAGCGCAAGGACGTCACCGGCCTCATCAACGCGTGCGACGCCGGCCGCGAGGGCGAGCTGATCTTCCGCTACATCGTGCAGCACGCGCGGGCGAGGAAGCCGATCCAGCGCCTGTGGCTGCAGTCGATGACGCCCAACGCCATTCGCGAGGGCTTCGCGGGCCTGCGCCCGGACCGCGAGCTGCTGCCGCTCGCCGACGCCGCGAAATGCCGCTCCGAGGCCGACTGGCTGGTGGGCATCAACGGCACGCGCGCGATGACCGCCTTCAACTCGAAGGAAGGCGGTTTCTATCTCACGACCGTGGGCCGCGTGCAGACGCCCACGCTCGCCATCCTGGTCGAGCGCGAGGAAGCCATCCGGGCGTTCAAGCCCCGCGACTACTGGGAAGTCCACGCGCGCTTCGGCGCCAAGGCGGGCGAGTACGCCGGGCGCTGGCTCGATCTGGACTTCAAGAAGGACGAGGACACCGAGCGCAAGGCCGAGCGTCTGTGGCGCGCCGCCGACGCCGAGGCGATCGCCGCCGCGTGCCGCGGCCAGACCGGGACGGTCACGGACGACACCAAGCCCGTCACGCAGCTCTCGCCCCTGCT
>DATBMB010000005.1:0-2032 GCA_036555035.1 Burkholderiales bacterium
AAAACGAGGAGGCGAGCCCGTGGGAGCCGCTGCACGTCGAGCGCGGCTTCAGGCGCGGGGACAGCACGGTCACCGTCGTGGGCGCCGAGGGCACGATGAACATGAACACCCACACCAAGGACACGGCCGAGCTGCTGCGAGTGATCGCCGAGACGATGCAGCACCCTCCCAGCAACGAGTATTGCTACGGGAGCGAGCCGTGGTTGATCCTCTCGCCCGAGCATGCGGAGATTCTCAGGGTGGGCGGGCTATCGAAGATCGAGGTCAAGCAACAGTTGTGGGATCTGTCCAGGATGCCGGCTGGACGGATGACCGAGCGGGACCTGCTGCGGGTGAAGGCCTCCCGCACCGCCGAGCTGGGCGAAATCCAGCCGGACACGCTGCTCCCGATCGCGCACCGCCCCGAGGACATCCGCGTGATCGTCGCCGGCGGGCCGGGCACGCACTCCGTCTACGTGCCGTGCTTCGGCAACACCCGCGCCGTCACGCGGAAAATTCCGGTCTAGGCCTGCCTCCGCCCTATTTGCCCTCCCCCTCAGGGGGAGGGCTAGGGTGGGGGTGGTTAGGTTGGCGGAAGAGAGTGGGAGTCGAACCCACAAAGGACCGCAAGCGGCCCCTACCGGGTTTGAAGTCCGGCCGCCCCACCGGGGGCGATTCCCTTCCGTTTCATCAATCCAGCCGATCCCGCACCGCTTGCGCGACGCGCTGCGCCTCGACCACCGCGTCGCGCAGCAGCCCGCTGTAACCCGCGCGCACCGCGCCGATTGCCCAGATGCCCGGGGTCGACGTCTCGAACGCGCCGTCGGTGAGGAGATGCCCGCGTTCATCGCGCCGGATGCCCGGAGGCGCGCAGGCAGAGTTGGGCTCGAGCCCGACGTAGGCGAACACGCCGGCGCTCGGCATGTCCTCGGTCCTCCCGTCGCGGCGTATGCGCACCTTCTCAACCATTTTAGACCCCAGGATTGCCTCGACGGTGGCGTTCCAGATGGTGGCGATTCGGGGCTCGGACGCCACCCGGTCCACCAGGTGCTGCTGCGCGCGGAAACGCTCACCGCGATGGACGATGTGGACCTTGCGGCAGAACTTCGCCAGCACCAGGGCTTCCTGCAGCGCGGAGTCCCCGCCGCCGACCACCACGACCTCCTCCTTCTGGAATAGCGGCGCGTCGCAGTCGGCGCAGTGCGAGACGCCGCGCCCCTCGTACTCGTCCTCGCCGGGAACGGAGAGCTTCCTCAATCGCGCGCCGGAAGCAATGACGACCTGCCGCGCGCCGTAGCTCGCCCCGGCCGCGACGTCGAATGTGGCGCCGGCCGGGGTAATAGCGGTCACTTCCTCCTGGATGCTCGCGACGCCCGCGTCGGAATTCGCCTGCATGAGCTCAGAGGCGAGCACGGTTCCCGATTCGGCACCGGGATAGCCGTCGAGCTCGTTCACGTTGATGACCAGTCCGCCGAACAGGTTCGCTTCGAAGGTCGCCACCCTGAGCCCCGCGCGGCGCGCATGGCCGGCGCAGGCGAGCCCGCTCACGCCTTCGCCGATCACGACGAGATCGTAGGTTGTCTGTGCCATGCTAGCCGACGGTCATTTTCCGGCTGACTTTGCAGGAGCGCGCGCCGGCTCCGCGGCGCCCAGTATCGGCACGAAATCCTTGCGCATCTTGCGCGCGTCGCCCACGCGCTGCGTGATGCCGAGGGTATCGAGGAACTCCAGGATCTCGATCGCGAGGCCTCTGCCGATGCCGGTCGCGTCGCGGAACTGCGCCGCGGTAAACCCGTTCGGGTTCGCGCGCGCCAATGCATTCGCGGTCGCGGCGAGGGTCGCGAGCGTCGCGCGCGGATAGAAGCGGGCCGGCGGCACCCGCATCACCTCGCCGCCGCGGCTCTTGCGGTGGAGAAAATCCTTCAGCGCCGGCTCCTTCAACTTCAACGCAGCGGCGAGCTCCGCCACCGGCGGCGGAGCGAACCCGCCCTGTTGCAGCGCGGGGAGCACGAGCTGCCACATGCGCTGGTCTTCCGGGTTGGAGGTCGCGTCG
>DATBMB010000083.1:0-24893 GCA_036555035.1 Burkholderiales bacterium
CGGCCGGGCACCACGACGACCTTCTTGATCGCCTGGCCGCTGACGTGCTTCTGCACCGCGGGGTCGGCGAGCACGATGGTCTCGATCGCCTTCGAGTCGGCACCGCGCGGCACGCGCACGTCCCCGCGCTTCTTGCCGTTCACCTGCACCACAAGCTCGATCTCGTCCTCGATCAGGGCGGCGGGATCGTGCTCGGGCCAGGGCGCGGCGCGGACGTCCTCGCCGAACTTGAGCTCCCGCCCCAGGTGGTGCGCAATGTGCGGCGCGATCGGAGCGAGCAGCCGCAGAAGGATCGAAAGCCCTTCCTTTGCGATTTCATCGCTTACCCCGAGCAACCGGTCCAGGGCGTTCAGTATCTTCATGGCGGCGGAAGCCACGGTGTTGAACTGGTGCTTGCCGATATCGTAGTTCGCCTGCTTGAGCACGGAGTGAATCTCGAAACGGGCAGCCTTGCTCGGCTGGGCGGCGATTGCAGGACCCCCGCCGCGCTCGAACCTCACCGCATAGGTCCACAGCCGCCGCAGGAAGCGCGCCGCGCCTTCCACGCCGGCGTCGCTCCAGACCAGGGTGTCCTCGGGCGGCGAGGTGAACATCATGAAGAAGCGCGCGATGTCCGCGCCGTAGTGGTCGATCAGCTCCTGCGGATCGACGCCGTTGTTCTTCGATTTCGACATGGTGCCGATGCCGCCGAACTCCACCGGCGCGCCGTCGGCCTTGACGAGGGCGCTGCGGTTTCCGGCGTCGTCGAGCTTCACGTCGACCTCGGCGGGATTGAAGTAGGTGGTGCGCCCGCCGTCGGCCCTGCGGAAGTAGATCTCGTTCAGCACCATACCCTGCGTGAGCAGGTTGGCGAACGGCTCATCGATGTCCACCAGCTCGAGGTCGCGCATCACCTTCGTCCAGAAGCGCGAGTAAAGGAGATGCAGGATGGCGTGCTCGATGCCCCCGATGTACTGGTCCACCGGCAGCCAGTAGGCAACGCGCTCGTCCACCATGCTGCGGGCGCTGTCGGGGCAGGCGAAGCGCAGGTAGTACCAGGACGAGTCCACGAACGTGTCCATCGTGTCGGTCTCGCGCCGCGCCGGCTTGCCGCACTTCGGGCAGGTGGTGTTGACGAAGTCGGTCCGCTTCGCCAGGGGATTGCCGGTGCCGTCCGGCACGCAGTCCTCGGGCAGCACGACCGGCAGGTCGTGGTCCGGCACGGGCACGTCGCCGCAGCCGTCGCAGTGGATGATCGGGATCGGGCATCCCCAGTAGCGCTGGCGCGAGATGCCCCAGTCGCGCAGCCGCCACAGCACCTGCTTCTCGCCGAGCCCCTTCGCCTTCAGGTCGGCCGCGATCGCATCGACCGCCTGCTGGTAGTCGAGGCCGTTGTACTTTCCCGAGTTGACGCACACCCCGTATTCCACGTACGCCTGCTTCAGTGGCAGCTCCAGGTCCTTGTCGCGCGGCTTGATCACCGACCGGATCGGAATGCCGTACTGGGTCGCGAACTCGAAGTCGCGCTGATCGTGCCCCGGCACGCCCATCACCGCGCCCTCTCCGTAGGCCATCAGCACGTAGTTGCCGACCCAGACCGGCACCGGCTGCCCGGTGAGGGGGTGGGTGATGGAAAGCCCGGTCGGCATGCCCTTCTTCTCGATCGTCGCGAGGTCGGCCTCCATCACGCTGCCGCGCTTGCATTCCTCGATGAAGGCGGCGAGCTTCGAGTTGTCGCGCGCGGCGCGCGCGGCAAGCGGATGCTCCGCCGCCAGCGCCGCGAAGGTGACGCCCATGATCGTGTCGGCGCGCGTGGTGAACACCCAGAGCTTCTCTTTCTTCCCGTCCAGCTCGTACGGAAACGCAAACCGCACGCCGTAGCTCTTGCCGATCCAGTTGGCCTGCATGGTCTTGACGCGCTCGGGCCAGCCGGAAAGCGACTCGAGCGCCGCGAGCAGCGCCTCGGCATAGCGCGTGATCGCCATGTAATACATCGGGATCTCGCGCTTCTCCACGACGGCGCCGGTGCGCCAGCCGCGCCCATCGATCACCTGCTCGTTGGCGAGCACGGTCTTGTCCACCGGGTCCCAGTTCACGATGCCGGTCTTCTTGTAGACGAGGCCCTTCTCGAGCATCCTCAGGAACAGCCACTGGTTCCAGCGGTAGTAATCCGGCTGGCAGGTGGCGAGCTCGCGCGACCAGTCGATGGCGAAGCCGAGCGACTGCAGCTGCCGCTTCATGTAGGCGATGTTCTCGTGGGTCCATTTCGCCGGCGGCACGCCGTTCGCCATCGCCGCGTTCTCCGCGGGGAGCCCGAACGCGTCCCAGCCCATCGGCTGCAGGACGTTGCGGCCCTTCATCCGGTGGTAGCGGGTGAGGACGTCGCCGATGGTGTAATTGCGCACGTGCCCCATGTGGAGCTTCCCGGAGGGATAGGGGAACATCGACAGGCAGTAGTACTTGGGTTGTCCGGGCGTCTCGCGGGCCCGGAAGGCGCCGGCTGCGTCCCAGTACTGCTGGGCTTCGCGTTCGATGTCGCGCGGAACGTATTTCTGCTGCATGGACACGCGTGATGAAATTCACGATTATAGCGGCATCCGCCGCGAAGCCCCGGCCGTAACAGGCGGTATCGCGTTGGAAAGGGGAGTCGTCATGAAGCCTGGATTCGGCGCTTTGTGCGTGCTGGCGCTGCTCGGAGCACCCGCGGCAGCGCAGACGCTGACCGTGGAAGGCGTGGTAAGCCCGGCGTGGGTGGAGCGCGGCGGAGCGCGCCTGCCGCTCGCCGTCGGCATGCAGTTGAACGACCGCGACCGCGTCGTTACCGGCTCCGGCTCGCGCGCGCTGCTGCGGCTCGCCGAGGGCAGCGCGGTCAAGCTGGGCGAGAACGCGTCGCTCGTGGTGCAAGGCATCGCCGACAGAAGCGAAGCCGGCGCGGCGCGGCTCGTCACGGCATCGCTCGACGTCGTGCGCGGCGCGTTCCGTTTCACGACGGGGATCTTCGGACGGCCGGCGGCCCGGCGGGACGTGAGGGTGCGGATCAGCACCGTCACCGCCGGCATCCGCGGCACCGACCTCTGGGGCAAGTCGGACGAGCGCCGCGACCTCGTCTGCCTGATCGAGGGCACGATCTCGGTCGCCCACGCGCAGACGGGCGAGTTCACGATGGCCGATCCGCTTTCATTCTTCGTCGCGCCGCGCAACGCCCAGCCGCTGCCGGTTGCGCCCGTGGATCCGAACCAGTTGCAGGAGTGGGCCGCGGAGACCGAGATCCAGGCGGGAGCCGGCGGCGCGCGCCGCGGCGGCCGCTATTTCGTGACCGCCGGCGTGTCCGCCGAGCAGAGATCTGCGCTGGCCGTGTACAACACGCTGCGGGCGGCGGGCTATCCCGCGGTGGTGCGGCCCGCCAGGAAAGACGACGGCAGCTTCGATTACCCCGTGCGCATCCTGAACTTCGCGACGCAGCAGGACGCGGCGGCGACCGCGACGAAGCTGCGGGCACTCGGCATGCCCGAGGCGGCCGCCGGTCGTTAGCGAATATAATCGGGGCAGAACTTCGCCCCGATCATGTTCCCCGAGTTTCTTTCCGGCCTCAATGAACGGCAGCTCGAAGCGGTCACGCTGCCCCATCAGTCGGCGCTGATCCTCGCCGGCGCCGGCAGCGGCAAGACGCGCGTGCTGACCACGCGCGTCGCGTGGCTGATCGAGAGCGGGCAGGTCGCCCCGAGTGGGCTGATTGCAGTCACTTTCACCAACAAGGCGGCGAAGGAGATGCTGACGCGCATCTCGGCGATGCTGCCGGTCAACACCCGCGGCATGTGGGTCGGCACCTTCCACGGCCTGTGCAACCGGCTGCTGCGCGCGCACCACCGCGAAGCGGGGCTGCCGCAGCTCTTCCAGATCCTCGACACCCAGGACCAGCTCTCGGTCATCAAGCGGCTGCTCAAGTCTCTCAATGTCGACGAGGACCGCTTCCCGCCCCGGCAGCTCCAGTGGTTTATCGCCGCGAACAAGGAAGAAGGACGGCGCGCACCGCAGGTCGAGGCGCACGACGAGATCGACCGGCGCAAGCAGGAGCTCTATGCCGCCTACGACGAGCAGTGCAACCGGGAGGGGGTCGTCGACTTCGCGGAGCTGCTGCTGCGCTGCTACGAGTTGCTGGCCGGCAATCCGGTCCTGCGCGAGCATTACCGGGCGCGCTTCCGCCACATCCTGGTAGACGAGTTCCAGGACACCAACCGGCTGCAGTACCGCTGGCTCAAGCTGTTGGCTTCCGGAGGCGCCAACGCGATCTTTGCTGTTGGCGACGACGACCAGAGCATCTATGCGTTCAGGGGCGCATCGGCGGCGAACATGCAGGACCTGCAGAAGGACTTCGCGATCGAGCGCGTGATCAAGCTCGAGCAGAACTACCGCTCGCACGGCCACATCCTCGACGCCGCCAACGCGCTCATCGGCCACAACCGCCGCCGGCTGGGCAAGAACCTCTGGACCGCCGAGGCGAAGGGCGAGCCGCTGCGGGTCTACGAGGCGGCGACCGACCTCGAGGAGGCGGCGTCCATCGTGGACGAGGCGCGGTCGCTGCATGCCGAGGGCGTGGCCCTCGCGCACATCGCGGTGCTCTATCGCTCCAATGCGCAGTCGCGGGTGCTTGAGCACGCGCTGTTCACCGCCGGGATGCCGTACCGGGTCTACGGGGGCCTGCGCTTCTTCGAGCGCCAGGAGGTGAAGCACGCGCTCGCCTACCTGCGGCTGGTGGCGAATCCCGACGACGACGGGGCAATTGCACGCGTGATCAACTTCCCCGCCCGCGGCATCGGCAACCGCAGCCTCGAGCAGCTGGAGGACGCTGCGAAGGCCGGCGGCACCAGCCTGTGGGCGGCCGCAAAGTCCAAGGCGGAGGCCGGAGGACGAAAGGCGGAATCCGGCAAGGGCATCCCGGCATTCATCGAGCTCATCGAAAGAATGCGCGATGCGACGAAGGACCTGCCCTTGCCGGAGGCGATCGCGCACGTGATCGAGGCGAGCGGGCTCGCGGCGCACTACCGGGGCGAGAAGGAGGGCGCCGACCGCCTGGAGAACCTCTCGGAGCTCGTCAATGCCGCCGCAACCTTCGTTGCCGAGCGCAACGTGCAGCCGGCGGGCGAGGCCGCGGGCATGGATGAGCCCGACGAGCTGACCGCGTTCCTCGCCCATGCCGCGCTGGAGGCGGGGGAGCACCAGGCGGACGCCGGCGCCGACGCGCTGCAGCTGATGACCGTGCATTCCGCGAAGGGGCTGGAGTTTCACAGCGTGTTCGTGAGCGGTCTGGAGGAGGGGCTCTTCCCGCACGAGAACAGCCTCACCGAGGCCGACGGGATCGAGGAGGAGCGGCGCCTGATGTATGTCGCGCTGACGCGCGCGCGCCGCAGGCTCTACCTGTCGTTCGCGCAGAGCCGGCTGCTGCACGGCCAGACCCGCTACGGCATTGCCTCACGCTTCTTCCAGGAGATTCCCGAGGCGCTGATGCGCCGCGTCAACCCGCGATACGGAATACGAGATGCGAAATCCGCCGGTCCGCATCCCGCGTCCCGCGTCCCGCATCCCGAATCGCCGTGGCGCGTGGGGCAGAGCGTGGTGCATCCCACGTTCGGCGCCGGCGTCATCGTCAGCGCCGAGGGGCGCGGCCCCGAGGCCCGCGTTCAGGTCAATTTCAGGACGGGCGGGCTGAAGTGGCTGATGCTGGAGTACGCCAGGCTGATCGCGGCTTAGGCATTCGCCGCGAAGATGTCCCGGTAGCTCGCGTAGACCGAGCCGATCAGCACCGGGATCGAGGCCACGAGGAGCGCGACCGCCAGCATTCCGCCGACGGGGCCCAGCGCCGCCGGCAGTGAAAGCACGATCCAGGCCATCACGACCGCCGCGCCGTAGACCAGGAACGGCACCGTGTTGCTCACGCAGGCGGTGAACGACAGCTTCATCGCCGCCACGGGCGCCAGCCCGTTGAATACCACCAGCATCGGCGCGAACCAGATCATCATGAGAACGGGCATGTAGGCCGCGGCGCCGATCGCAAGAGCGAGCATCATGCTGCGCGCCGCCGCCCGCAGCGTCTCGATGTCCGTTTCCGGCTTCGTCAGCACCGCGGGCAGCATCGAGCCCCCGGCCACGACGAGCACGATGCCCACCACGATGACGGTGCCGACGAGATAGACGCCGCCCACGGTCACGAGCGGCGCGGCGTGCTGCCGGAACCCGGCGAAGAGGTGCGCGATCTCCAGCGGCTCGCCGCGCTCGAGCGCGCGGCACCCGACCATCAGTCCCGCGAACAGCGCCGGCGACAGCAGGCTGAAGAGCAGCGGGCCCAGCACCGGGAGGATGAGTGACGCCGCCCACAGCACCGCGAGCGCGACGGTCAACGCGAGCCACATGACGGGATTGCGCCGGAACAGCTCGTATCCCACGGCAAGCCACCGCCAGCCGCTGCCGGCCGCGACGACTCGTGCTTCCATGCCTGGCCCCGTCATACGGCAGCGCCGGCGAGACGCGGCAGCCGCTCCCCGCGCGCGATGTGCCCCGCCAGTATCCTGCGGAAATGCCCCGGATCCTTGGCGTGGGTCAGCACGCCCGGTCGCGGCAGGTAGAAATCGTACAGGCGCGATGCCCAGAACCGCAGCGCGCCGGCGCGCAGCATCGCCGGCCACGCCGCCCGCTCGGCCGCCGTGAACGGGCGCACCCGGGCGTAGGCTTCCAGCAGGGCCGCCGTGCGACCGTCGTCGAGACCGCCGCCCTCGAGCACGCACCAGTCGTTGACGGTGATCGCGACATCGTAGAGAAGCATCCCGGTGCAGGCGAAATAGAAGTCGATCACGCCCGAGATGCGGCCGTTATCGAACAGCACGTTGTCCCGGAAGAGATCGGCGTGAATCGCCCCGTGCGGCAGCCCGCGCAGGCGCAGCCGGGCCTGGAACCGCACTTCCTCGCGCAGCAGCGCCGCGTCCTCCTTCCCGAGGAAGCGCGCGATCCGGGGCATCACGGAGGTCCACCATTTCGCGCCGCGCGGGTTATCCATCCGCCCCGGGAACGAGGCGCCTGCGAGGTGAATATTGGCGAGCATCGCGCCGGCCTGCCCGCATTGCGCGGCGGTGGGGGCGGCAATGTCCTTGCCGGGAAGAAAGCTCACCAGCGCCGCGGGCTTCCCGTTCAGGCGGCCGAGCAGCCGGCCCGCGCGGCTTGCGATCGGGTTGGGGCAGGGGATGCCGTGGCCCGACAGGTGGGCCATCAGCCGCAGGTAGAACGGCAGCTGCCGGGCCGTCAACTTCTCGAACAGCGTCAGCACGAACCGGCCCTGGGTGGTCGTCACGAAGTAGTTGGTGTTCTCGATCCCGGCCGGGATGCCCTCGAGACCGGTGAGGGTTCCGACGGAATAGTTCTTGAGCCAGGCGCCGAGCTGCTCGCGGGTGACGGTGGTGAAGACCGACATTCAGAACTGGAAGATCACCCACATGGGCGGCCGCAGGCCGCTGTCGTAGTTGTCGTAGCGCGTGAAGGTGCCGTCGCCCCGGTTGTCGACCAGGTAGTAGGGCCGGCCGCTCGAGGGCGTGATCTTGATCATGTAGAGCTTGCCGCCGATGCGGTACTCCTCGACGGTGTCGGTACCGCGCTTGAGGATGGTCACCTGCGGCTCGAGCGCGGGATCGAGCTCGTAGCCGGGCGGCGGAGGCGGCGGCTCCGGGATGGGCTGCAGCTCGGGCGGCTTCGCCTGCTGGGCCGCCACCGGCAGCGCCGCCGCGAGCAGCATGGCGAAGATGAGTGACCGCGTTGACATCATCCGTTCCCGTTTGGCGCGCGTTGAACGTCGGTCTGCCGTCCGTTCCAACGCGCGCAGTTAAGGCGGCGCCTAGCGTCCGCTCTTAACGCATATTCTGACATAATCGGCGCACCTTCCGTTCCGTGCTCGCGATCATGAAAACGCTGTTGCTGGTCGACGGCTCGTCCTACCTCTATCGCGCGTTCCACGCGCTCGCGCGCGCCGGCCTGCGCAGCAAGAAAGGCGAGCCGACATGGGCGATCTTCGGCGTGCTCAACATGCTGCGGCGACTGCTCAAGGACGCGCCCGCCGATTACCTTGCGTGCGTCTTCGATGCGAGAGGCAGGACGTTCCGCGACGACCTGTACCCGGAGTACAAGGCGAACCGCCCGCCGATGCCGGAGGATCTCGCCGTCCAGACCGCGCCGCTCAAGGAAGCGATCGCCTCCATGGGCTGGCCGCTGCTCGAGATCGAGGGCGTGGAGGCGGACGACGTGATCGGCACGCTCGCCCGGCGCGCCGAGCGCGAAGGCATGCGCGTCGTCATCGCGAGCGGCGACAAGGACCTCGCGCAGCTCGTGAACCCCGCCGTCACCATCGAGAACGCCGATCCCGCGACCGGCAAGCGCGAGGTGCTCGATGAGGCCGGCGTCGAAGCCAAGTTCGGAGTCCCGCCCGGGCGCATGATCGATTACCTGACGCTCGTCGGCGACAACGTGGACAACGTTCCGGGCGTGGAGAAGGTCGGGCCGAAGACCGCGGTCAAGTGGCTCGCGCAGTACGGCACGCTCGAGGGCGTGATGCAGCACGCGTCCGAGGTTCCCGGGGTGGTGGGCGAAAACCTGCGCAAGAGCCTCGACTGGCTGCCGAAGGCGCGCGAGCTACTCACGATCAAGTGCGATGTCGATCTGCCGTTGAAGCCCGGCGATCTGGCGCCGCGGCCGCGCGACACTGCGAAGCTCGCGGAGCTGTTCGAGCGCTTCGATTTCAAGTCCTGGAAGCGCGAGTTGGAGGGGGACGCGCAGACAGGTTCCGGTCACGTCCCCGTGCCAGCCGGCGACAGTAGTGCCGGGGAAGCCCCGGCGCGCGCCCCTCAACTCGCTGCCGACTCTTCGGTCACCCTCCCTCAGCCGTCACGCAGCTACGAAACCGTGCTCACCGAAAAGCAACTGGACGCCTGGCTGAAGAGAATCGGTCACGCGGAGCTGGTCGCGCTCGACACCGAGACGACGAGCCTCGATCCCATGAAGGCGGAGCTCGTGGGGCTGTCGTTCGCGGTGGAGGCGGGGGCCGCCGCGTACGTGCCGCTGGCGCATCGGTATGCCGGCGCACCGCAGCAGCTCGAGCGCGCGGCGGTGCTCGCGCGGATGAAGCCGTGGCTCGAGGACGCCCGGCGCCCGAAGCTCGGCCAGAACGCCAAGTACGACATGCACGTTCTCGCCAACCACGACGTCCGGCTTGCGGGCGTCGCGCACGACACGCTGCTTCAGTCCTACGTGCTGGAGAGCCACCAGCGGCACGACATGGACAGCCTGGCGGAGCGCCACCTGGGTCTCAAGACGATCACCTACGACGAGGTCACGGGCAAGGGCGCGGCGCGCATCGGCTTCGAGCAGGTCACGGTGGAGCGCGCCGCCGAGTATTCGGCCGAGGACGCCGACGTGACGCTGCGGCTGCATGAGGCGCTCTACCCGCGGGTGCGCGCGGCGGAGAAGCTCGAGCGCATCTACCGCGAGATGGAGTTGCCGCTCATCACGGTGCTCTTCAGGATGGAGCGCAACGGCGTGCTGCTCGACGTCGCGCTGCTGAAGGAGCTCTCGCGCGAGTTCGGCGAGAAGATGGCGGCGATCGAGGGCGAGGCGCACGCGCAGGCCGGGCAGCCTTTCAACATCAACTCGCCGCGGCAGATCCAGGAAATCCTGTTCGAGAAGCAGGGGCTGAAGCCCGTCAAGAAGACCCCCTCGGGCCAGCCCTCGACCGACGAGGAGTCGCTCGAGGAGCTTGCGCTCGACCATCCGCTGCCGAAGCTGATCCTCGACTACCGCACGCTGGCGAAGCTCAAGTCCACCTATACCGACAAGCTGCCGGAGTCGATCCATCCGGAGACGGGGCGCGTGCATACCAACTACGGCCAGGCGGTCGCGGTGACGGGCCGGCTCGCGAGCAACGACCCCAATCTTCAGAACATCCCCATCCGCACCGCGGAGGGGCGGCGCATCCGGGAGGCATTCATCGCGCCGCACGGCAGCAGGATCGTCTCGGCCGATTATTCCCAGATCGAGCTGCGGATCATGGCTCATATCTCGCAGGACGCGAGCCTGCTCGCGGCGTTCGCCGCCGGGGAGGACATCCACACCGCGACGGCGGCCGAGATCTTCGGCCTGAGCCTGAAGGCCGTGGGCGCCGAGCAGCGGCGCTACGCCAAGGTCATCAACTTCGGCCTGATCTACGGCATGTCGGCGTTCGGCCTCGCGCGCCAGCTCGGGCTCGAGCGCGCGGCGGCGCAACAGTACATGGACCGCTATTTCACGCGCTATCCGGGCGTCGCGGACTACATGAAGCGCACGCGCGAGGCGGCGCGCGAGACGGGGTACGTCGAGACGGTGTTCGGCCGCCGGCTGTGGCTGCCGGAGATCAAGAGCTCGAACCCGGCGCGGCGCCAGGGCGCCGAGCGCGCGGCGATCAACGCGCCGATGCAGGGCACGGCAGCCGACCTCATCAAGATGGCGATGATTGCGGTGGACCGCTGGATCAGCGAGAAGCACCTCAAGTCACGGCTCATCATGCAGGTGCACGACGAGCTGGTGCTGGAAGTGCGTGACGCCGAGCTCGAGCACGTGAAGCGCGAGCTGCCGGCCCTCATGAGCGGCGTCGCGAAGCTCGCCGTGCCGCTGGTCGTGGACGTCGGCGCCGGCCCCAACTGGGACAAGGCGCACTGAGATCAGCGGATGGCGCCGAAGACCTTGCGCACGATGCTGCTGGTGGCCCCGACCGGATCCCGCCGGAACGCCTTCTCCTGCTCGCCGATCATGAAGTAGAGGCCGTCGAGCGCCTTCTGGGTGACGTAGCGCTCGATGTTGGCCTCTTCCTCCTTTACCAGCCCCAGCGCTGCGCCCTGCTCGGCAAGTGAGTTGTACTGTTGCGCGAGTCCCACCCGGTCGGTCGCGTTCTTCACGATCGGGAGAAAGCGCTGGGTGAGCTGTGGGCGGGTGGCGCGCTTGAAGTAATCGGTGGCGGCGGTGTCGCCCCCGGTGAGTATTCCCTTCGCATCCTGGATTGACATCTTTCTCACCGCGTCCGTGAGCAGCAGCTTTGCTTCCGGCACCGCGGCCTCGGCGGCGCGGTTCATTGCCAGGACGAGCTCGTCGGCCTCCCGTTTCATGCCGAACACACGCAGGCCCCGCTCGACCCTTTGCAGCGACGGGGGCAGCGGAATCTTGACCTTGGGATTCTTGAAGTAGCCGTTCTCGACGCCGAGCTTGGCGACCGCGGCAAGCGAGCCGTCGGTCAGCGCCTGCCGGACGCCCCGCAGCGCCTCGGCGTTCGTGATGTCGTCGAGCCCCGCGGCGGCCGGGCTGCTGATCGCCAGCGCCGCGATGCAGCTCAGCAGGCGCCTCATTGGGTGGGGTGCGTCAGGCGACGCCGGCCTCGTGCGCCTGGCGGTCGGCGTGGTAGGACGAGCGCACCAGCGGCCCGCAGGCTGCATGCATGAAGCCCATCGCGTGCGCCTGGCGCGCGAATTCGTCGAACACGGCCGGCTCGACGTAGCGCGCGACCGGCAGATGGTGGGCGGAGGGCTGCAGGTACTGGCCGATCGTCAGCATGTCCACGTCGTGCGCGCGGAGGTCGCGCATCACTTGCAGGATCTCGTCATCGGTCTCGCCCAGCCCCACCATGAGCCCCGATTTGGTGGGCAGGTGCGGATGCCGTGCCTTGAAATCCTTCAGCAGCTTGAGCGAGTTCCAGTAATCGGCTCCCGGGCGCGCCTGGCGGTAGAGGCGCCGGACGGTCTCGAGGTTGTGGTTCATGACGTCGGGCGGCGATTCCGAAAGAATGTCGAGCGCGGTCTCGAGCCGGCCCCGGAAATCCGGCACCAGCACCTCGATGCGCGTCTGCGGCGAGTGCGCGCGCACCGCGCGGATGCATTCGGCAAAGTGCATCGCACCGCCATCGCGCAGGTCGTCCCGGTCCACGCTGGTAATGACGACGTACCTGAGCTTCAGCGCGGCGATGGTGCGCGCGAGGTTGAGCGGCTCCTCGGCATCGGGCGGAAGCGGGCGCCCGTGCGCCACGTCGCAGAACGGGCAGCGGCGGGTGCAGAGATCGCCGAGGATCATGAAGGTCGCCGTCCCCTTGCCGAAGCATTCGCCGATATTGGGGCAGGTCGCCTCCTCGCACACCGTGTGCAGGCGATGCTCACGCAGGATGCGCTTGATCTCCTGGAAGCGCTCGCCGTTCCCGAGACGCACGCGGATCCACTCCGGCTTCGGGAGCGGGGCCGCGGGGACGACCTTGACGGGGATGCGCGCGGTCTTCAGGCGGCCTTTCAGTTTTTCGCCCACGGCGCTCATGAGAGCCTGTTCAGGACCGATCCGAGCAGGCTTTCGCCCAGGCGTCCCGGCGTATCCGCGATGCCAAGGTCGCGCGCCTGCGTCACCGCCAGTCCCGGGTAGCCGCAGGGGTCGATCGCGTGGAAGGCCGAGAGATCCATGTCCACGTTGAGCGCAAGACCGTGGTAGCAGCAGCCGTCGCGAATGCGCAAGCCCAGCGCGGCGATCTTGGCGCCCGCCACGTACACGCCGGGGGCGTCGACGCGAGCCGCGGCGGCGATGCCGCGGGCGGCGAGCAGGTCGATCACGGCGTGCTCCAGCAGGCGTACCAGCGGCCGCACCGCGAGCCCGCGGCGCCGCAGGTCGAGCAGCGTGTAGAGCACGACCTGGCCCGGCCCGTGGTAGGTGATCTGGCCGCCGCGATCGGTTTTCACCACCGGTATGCCGTTCGCGACGCGCGGCAGGTGCTCCGCGCGCCCGGCGATGCCGAGCGTGTAGACCGGCGGGTGCTCGAGCAGCCAGATCTCGTCGGCGGTACCCGCTGTGCGCGTTCCGGTGAACGTCTGCATCGCGCGCCAGGTCGGCTCGTAGTCCACGCGTCCCAGCCGGCGCACCTGCACTTCAGGCGCCGGCGCGCGCGCGCGGGCCGCGGGTTCGGCTGCGATGTGAGTCGCCGTCATGGTCGTTCTGGCAAAGTAATCATAACGGTAGCACAATGCCGATCCCGGGGCAGTCCGGCGCCCGGATCGAACCCGATGAATCGATATTCTCTTCTCACGCTGGTGGCGACGGTCGCGCTCACGCCCGCCGTCGCGATCCCCTCCCAGGCCCAGGACTCCTACGCCGTGGACCTCGGGCGCGTTTACGGCGGCTACCAGCGCATGCTCGCGATGAAGGAAGCGTGCGATACCGCGCTCCCGGCTGCGCGCGCGGCCAACGACAAGGCGTTCGCGGCCTGGCTCGCGCAGCACCAGTCGCTGATCCAGGACCTGCAGCGCCGCGTCAAGGCCATGGTGCTCGCCGCCTCCGCCGACAAGGACGACTACGTGCGCAACGTCGGAAAATACGAGGGTGCGATCCTCCTTCAGCGCAAGGAATACCGCGATATGCTGCTCGGCCTGGGCAAGGAAGAGCTGCAAGAGCAGTGCCGGCGCATGCCGGAGAGCCTGAAAGGCCCCAGCGCAGACATTTCCCAGGTCTACGCGGCGGAGCTGGCGACGATCCGCAAGCACAAGTGAGCAGCGACCCGATGCCTCCATCCGACGCGCGGCGCGTCCTCGCCGCGGTGATGGCCGCCTGGATCGCCGGGCTGGTTGCCTCCGGCATCGCGCCGCACGACCGCCTCACCTGGGTCATGGAAGTTGCGCCCGTGCTGATCGCAGCGCCCTTGCTGCTGGCGACGCGCGCGAGATTTCCGTTCACGACGCTGGCCTACACCCTGATCTGCATCCACGGGCTGATCCTCATGCTCGGCGCCGCCTACACCTACGCCATGGTTCCGGCCGGATTCTGGGTCCAGGAGTGGTTCGCGCTCGAGCGCAATCCGTATGACCGGCTCGGGCACTTCGCCCAGGGTTTCATCCCCGCCATCGTCGCGCGCGAGATCCTGATCCGCACGTTCCGGATTCCGCCCGGCGGGTTCCTGTTCTTTCTCGTGACCTGCATCTGCCTCGCGGTGAGCGCGCTCTACGAGATGATCGAATGGTGGGCCGCGCTCGCCTTCGGCCAGGGCGCGGAGCATTTCCTGGGCACCCAGGGCGACGAGTGGGACACGCAGTGGGACATGTTCCTGGCGCTGGTCGGCGCCATCGCTGCCCAGCTGCTGTTCTCGCGCCCGCACGACCGGGAGATCCGGAACCTGCGCGGCTGAATTCGCGGGCGCGGTGCTACAATCGCGCCGGACTTTGACCGATCGGAGGCGCAGGATGGGAAAAGGTGACCAGCGCACGCGCCGCGGGAAGCTCTTCCGCGGCAGCTACGGCAAGACGCGGCCGGGCAGAATCAAGAAGAAGGCGCCGAAGAAGCAGTAGGTCAGAGCACCATGACCACCATCGGGTGGTCGCACAGCTCGCGGTAGAGGTCGTCGAGCTGCTCGCGCGAGTTGGCCCGGACCACGCAGGTGAGGCTCAGGTACTTGCCGCGCCTGCTCGAGCGCATCTCCATCGCGGCGCCGTCGAACTCCGGGGCGTGGCGCTTGACGACCTCGAGGATCGCCTGCGCGAAGCCCGCGCGGGTGTGCCCGAGGATCTTGATCGGGAAGTCGCAGGGATACTCTACGATCGGGGTATCGGCGATAGTGCTCATGCCGCCTGGCGCATCACCTTGCGCTTGAAATCCTGGAACGCCTGGTGAACGGTGCGGAACAGGGGACCCGGCCTGCCGTTGCCGACCGGCTTTCCGTCGAGGGTGGTGATCGCCAGCACCTCCTTGCTTGAGGAGGACAACCACAGCTCGTCTGCGTTCCTCACTTCCCCCTCGGGAATCGCGCGCAACTCGATCCCGATGCCCTTCGCCGCGGCGAGCTCGAGCACCACGTCGTAGGTGATGCCGGGCAGGATCAGGTGGTTCTTCGGCGGCGCGATCAACTTGCCCTTCCTGATGACGAACACGTTGCTGGCGGAGGCCTCGGTGAGCAAGCCGTCGCGGATGAGGACGACCTCGACCGCGCCCGCATCGGCCGCCAGCTGGCGCAGCAGGCAGTTGCCGAGCAGCGAGACCGATTTCACGTCGCACTTCAGCCAGCGAAAATCCGTCGCCGTGATGCAGGGCACGCCGTTCTCGATCTGATCCCGTGTTGGCGTCACGAGCGGGCTCGACATCATGAACACCGTCTGCTTCCCCTCCTTCGGAAAGGCGTGATCACGCTTCGCGACGCCGCGCGTGACCTGCAGGTAGATCGCCTGGTCTTCGCCGGGGTGGCGCGCGATGAGCTCGTGAGTGATCCGGGTCCATTCCGCGTCGGTCATGGGATTGCCGAGCCGGACCGCGTCCAGGCTGCGGGCGAGCCGCTTCAGGTGCTCCGGAAGCCGGAACGGGCGGCGCGAGTAGGCCGGGATGACCTCGTAGACGCCGTCCCCGAAGATGAAACCGCGATCCAGCACCGAAACGCGCGCCTGATCGAGCGGCACGAACTCTCCATTCAAGTAGGCGATATCGCTCATTGGGGTACCCGCGGAGGAGGCGTCAGTCTACACCCAACAAAATGCCGCCGGAGAGGGGCATTTCACCGGAACAGCATGCGCAGCGCGTCCCAACCGCGGCCGAGGATACCTGCAAGCGGCACGTTTTCCAGCGCCACCACGGGGATCTCGCGGTAGGGCGCGCCGTCGAGCGTCAGCTTCAGCATGCCGATCGTCTGGCCGGCCTGGATCGGCGCGAGCAGCGGCTGCATGCTCTCGACGCGCGCCTTCAACTTCTCGCCCTGGCCGCGCGGCAGCGCGAGATGCAGGTCGGCGAGGAAGCCGGCGCCCACGCTGTTCGAACTGCCCTTGAACACTTCCAGCGTGATGACCGGCTGCCGGCCGGGATAGAGGCGGACGCTGTCGTAGGACCGGAAGCCGTGGTTGAGCAGCTTCTGGCTCTCCACGGCGCGGGATGCCTCGCTCGCGGTCCCCAGCACCACCGAGATCAGCCGCCGCTCCCCGCGCTTGCCCGAGCTCACGAGGCAGTAGCCGGCGGCCTCGGTGTAGCCGGTCTTCATGCCGTCCACCGTCGGGTCGGCCCACAGCAGGCGGTTGCGGTTCGCCTGCGTGATGTTGTTGTAGCGGTACTCGCGCTGCGAATAGAGGGGATAGCGCCCGGGGAAATCGCGGATGACGGCCGCGGCCAGCGCGGCGATATCGCGCCCGCTCGAATAGTGCTGCGGGTGCGGCAGCCCGGTCGAGTTGACGAAATGCGTTTCCGTCAGGCCCAGCCGCTGCGCCTCGCGGTTCATCATCGCCACGAACGCCTCCTCGCTCCCCGCGATCGCCTCGGCGAGCGCGATGCAGGCGTCGTTGGCGGACTGCACGATCATGCCGTGCACGAGCTGCTCCACGGTGACCGGCTTTCGCGGCTCGATGAACATGCGCGAGCCCTCCGTGCGCCACGCGAACTCGGAGACGGGCACCACCTGGTCGAGGCGGATGCGCTTCTGGTCGAGCGCGGCAAACACCAGGTAAGCCGTCATCAGCTTGGTGAGCGAAGCGGGCTCCACGCGGCTGCGCTCGTTACGGGCGGCGAGCGTCTGGCCGCTGTTGAAGTCGAGCAGCAGGTAGGCCTTCGCGGCGATGGCGGGCGCGGCCGGGGCGGGGGATGGAGCCTGCTGGGCGTGAAGGACGGCGGGGAAGAGCGAGAGCAGGGCGAGCGATAGCGCGCGCATGTGCCGCAGATTATAGCAAAGCACCCGGCCTTGAAATCCCGGGGCGGGCTCCCATATCGGGGTTAACGGCGCATGGCGCGCCTGAATGAACATGGAGACCCGATATGGCGAACATTATCCGCTACAGCCCGTTTGACGAGGCATTTGACGACATTTTCCGCGGCTTCTTCGTGCGTCCGCTGAGCTTTGAAGCACCGGCCGGCGCCGCGCAGTTCCGCGTGGACGTATCCGAGGACGAGAAGGCGTATCAGATCCGCGCCGAGGTTCCCGGCGTGAAGAAGGAAGACATCAACGTCACCATCGACGGTGACACGGTGGCGATCAGCGCCGAGGTGAAGAACGAGAAGGAAGTGAAGAACGGCGAGCGCGTGCTGCGCTCGGAGCGCTACTACGGCAAGCTCTACCGCGCGTTCACACTCGGCCAGGCGGTCGAGGAAGCCGGCACCAGCGCCAAGTACGCCAACGGCGTGCTGGAGCTGACGCTCCCGAAGAAGGCGGCGGCGCAGGCGAAGCGCATCACCGTACAGTGAATCCGGCCAACTGAGGTTGCCGGTTTACATCCGCGGCAAAGCGGCGGGGCGATAGCCCTGCCGTTTTTTTTGGCCATCCCGTAGAATGGCGATCGAAAGAGAGCGCGATCGCCATGGCACTCACCGGCACCACCGCCGCCGACCGGGCGAAGATCCTCGCCGAGGCGCTGCCCTACATCCAGCGCTTCCACGGCAAGACCATCGTCATCAAGTATGGCGGCAACGCCATGACCGACGACAAGCTCAAGAAGAGCTTCGCGCGCGACGTCGTCCTCCTCAAGCTCGTCGGCATGAACCCGGTGGTGGTGCACGGCGGGGGCCCGCAGATCGACGAGCTGCTGAAGCAGCTTGGGCGCAAGGGCGAGTTCGTCCAGGGCATGCGGGTGACCGATGCCCAGACCATGGACGTCGTCGAGATGGTGCTCGGCGGCCAGGTGAACAAGGAGATCGTCAACCTCATCAACCAGCACGGCGGGCGCGCCGTCGGACTCACCGGAAAGGACGGGGGCCTGATCCGCGCGAAGAAGTTGCTGGTGCGCGGCGAGGGCGATTCCGACGAGAAGATCGACATCGGCCAGGTGGGCGAGGTCGAGAGCATCGACCCGGAGATCGTGCACCGCCTGCACACCCACGACTTCATTCCGGTGATCGCGCCGATGGGTGTGGGCAAGAAGGGCGAGACCTACAACATCAACTCCGACCTCGTCGCGGGCAAGATGGCCGAGATCCTGAAGGCGGAGAAGCTCATCGTGCTCACCAACACGCCGGGCGTGCTCGACAAGAACGGCAACCTCCTCACCGGCCTCTCCGCGAAGAAGATCGACGAGCTCTTCGCCGACGGCACCATTTCCGGCGGCATGCTGCCCAAGATCAGCTCGGCGCTCGACGCGGTGAAGAACGGGGTCAACACCTGCCACATCATCGACGGGCGCGTCGAGCACGCGCTGCTGCTCGAGGTGCTGACCGACGAGGGCGTCGGCACGCTCATCCGGCGCCGCTGAGCGCCGGGCGCGCCGGGGGCCGAGCACGTCCATGTGGGCTCGCGCCTGGATCTTCGACCTCGACAACACGCTGCACAACGCGCGCCCGCACATCCTGCCGCACATCAACCGCTCGATGACCGAGTATCTCCAGGCGCATCTCGACCTGGACGAGCAGGCGGCGGTCGAGCTGCGGCGCCGCTACTGGCTGCGCTACGGCGCGACGCTCCTCGGGTTGATGCGCCACCACGCGACCGACCCCCGGCACTTCCTCTGGCACACGCACCAGCTCCCTAATCTCGAGCGCATGCTGGTCCAAGAGCGCAGCCTGCGGGCGACCCTGAGGCGCCTGCCCGGCCGCAAGTACGTGTTCTCCAACGCGCCGGTGCACTACGCGCGCGCGGTGCTGAAGGCGCTCGCGATCGCCGATCTCTTCGAGGACGTGTTCTCGATCGAGCGCGCGCGCTTCCGCCCCAAGCCGGACAGCCACGGCTTTCTCCGCCTGTGCCGCGCCCACCACCTCAAGCCGCAACGCTGTATCATGGTGGAGGACTCGCTCGAGAACCTGCGCGCGGCCGGCCGGCTCGGCATGAAGACGGTGTGGGTGACGCGGGCGGAGCGCGCGCCGGGCCACGTTGACGTGAAAATCGCGAACCTGATGCAGTTGCCCCGCATGCTGGCGCATCTACAATAGGGGCCGCACATGGCGGAAAAAACCGGGGATCGCAAGGACCAGATCCTGCAGACGCTGGCGCAGATGCTGGAGAATCCCGCCGGCGAGAAGGCGACGACGGCTGCGCTCGCGAAGCGCCTCGACGTCTCCGAGGCAGCGCTCTACCGGCACTTCCGGGGCAAGGCCGAGATGTTCGAGGGCCTGATCGAGTTCATCGAGCAGACGCTGTTCGCGCTCGTCAACAAGATCACCGGCGAGGAGAAGAGCGGCGTGCGCCAGCTCGAATCCATCATGAGCATTCTGCTCGCCTTCGCGCAGAAGAACCGCGGCATGACGCGCGTGCTGGTCGGCGATGCGCTGGTCAACGAGGACGAGCGGCTGCAGACGCGCATCAACCAGCTCAACGAGCGCCTGGAGGCGGCGTTGAAGCAGGCGCTGCGCTTCGGCGTCTCCCAGGGCGAGATCGCGCAGGAGGTGGACATCGCCGCCCAGGCGAACCTGATGATGAGCTTCGTCACGGGCCGGTGGCACCAGTTCGCCCGGAGCGGCTTCAAGCGCGATCCCGTCGAGCTGTGGCCGAAACAGTGGCGCCAGCTCATGGAGGGCGTCATCGCGTAAGGCACGAAGCGGCCGTGCCTTACGCGACAAGGGGCGGATGACTGCACATTTCGGGAGAGGTGAACGATGGCGAACGTGACGACCCAGCAACTCGCGGAGCTTCTGATCGGCATCGCCCGCGCGCAGCAGGCGGTGATCGACGCCATCGAGAGCCAGAGGGCGGGCTACAAGTTGACGCACCTCAACCCGGTCCTGACTACGGCGGCGAAGATCCGCAATACCGGCCACGTGCCGACGCTCATGGATTTCCCCGCCCGCGTGCTGCTCTCCCACCAGGGACGCAATCCCCCCGACCTGGCGCAGGTCCAGCGCGACCTCGAGGCGCTGTTGAAAACTGCCGGCCGCTGACGGCGGCCCCGGCTCTGCCCGACTCCCCCGGCACCTCATTTCCCGCAAACAAGGCAGGCCGGGTCCTTCCTCAGCGTGATGGTGCGCACCTGCATGGTGAGCGCATCGAGCAGCAGCAGCCGCCCGGCGAGCGTCTCCCCGGCGCCGGCAAGGAGCTTCAGGGCCTCCGCCGCCTGGATCGATCCGATGATGCCGGTCAGTGGCGCGAACACGCCCATCACCGCGCAGCGCACGTCCTCGGACTCGCCCGACTCGGGGAACAGGCAGGCATAGCACGCCGAGTCGGGCAGCCGCAGGTCGAACACGGCGACCTGGCCGTCGAAGCGCACCGCGGCGCCCGACACGAGGGGCTTGCCGAGCTTCACGCACGCCCGATTCACCGCGTGGCGGGTCGCGAAGTTGTCGCTGCCGTCGATCACGATGTCGTGCTGCGCGGCAAGCGCCTCGAGCCGCTCCCCGCCGACGCGCTCGGCGAGCCCCGCGACCGCGACGCCCGGATTGATCGATGCAAGCGTCTCGCGCGCGGAATCCACCTTCTTCCTGCCGACGGACTGCATGCGATGCACGATCTGGCGCTGCAGGTTCGTGAGATCGACGTCCTCGTTGTCGCAGAGCGTAAGCGCCCCCACGCCCGCGGAAGCGAGGTAGAGCGCGACCGGCGAGCCGAGCCCGCCCGCGCCGATCACCAGCGCGCGCGCCGCGAGGAGCCGCTGCTGGCCTTCGATTCCGATCTGCGGCAGCAGGATGTGCCGGCTGTAGCGCAGCAGCTGTTCGTCGTTCACGGCTCAGTGTAAAACAAAACGCCCGGCGGGCGCCGGGCGTTGCGGGCGGCGGGCCGTACTAGTTCGCGGCCCTGATCTCCGTGCCGCGGCTCTTCAGGAATGCGATCGCCTGGTTGAGCTCGTAGTCGTTCGCCGACACGATCTCGCCCGGCTGGGGCCGGGTGAGCTTCTCGTCGATGTCCTTCGGACGCGGCGTGGGCGTGAAGTTGTATTGCTGGGCCGCGGCGGCAGCGGCCTTCGCCGTGTCCTCTTCCTTGACGTCCTTGGCGTTATCGGTCAGGTGCTTGGTGAGGTCGGCCTCGCGCACCTTCAGCCCGGCCGCGCGGTCGCCCGCGCCGTCGTCGAGCGGAATGTCCGGGATGATGCCCTTGGCCTGGATCGAGCGCCCGTTCGGCGTGTAGTAGCGCGCGGTCGTGAGCTTGATCGCGGTGTTGTTGCCGAGCGGAAGTATCGTCTGCACCGAGCCCTTGCCGAAGGTCGGCTGGCCCATGATCACCGCGCGCTTGTGATCCTGCAGCGCGCCGGCGACGATCTCGGAAGCCGAGGCCGAGCCGCCGTTCACCAGCACCACCATCGGCACGGTCTTCACGTCCGGCGGCAGCCGGCGGTTGAAATCGTCCTTCATGCGCCCGCGCAGGTAGTCCTCGGGACGCGCGTTGAGCTTCATCTTCGAGTCCTCGGTGCGGCCGTCGGTGTAGACGACGAGCGCGTTCGCCGGCAGGAACGCCGCGGACACCGCCACCGCCCCGTTGAGCAGCCCGCCGGGATCGTTGCGCAGATCGAGGACGATGCCCTGCATCGTTCCCTGGTTCTCCTTGAACAGCCGCTCGATCGAGCGCGCGAGGTTCTCGCCCGTCTGCTCCTGGAACTGCGTCACGCGGAAGTAGGCGTAGCCGGGCTCGAGCAGCTTCGACCTGACGCTCTGGATCTTGATCACGGCGCGGGTCAGCGTCACGACGAAGGGCTTCGGCTCGCCCTTGCGCACGACGGTGAGCGTGATCTGGGTATTGGGCCGCCCGCGCATGCGCTTGACCGCCTCGGTCAGCGTCATCCCCTTCACGGACGTCTCGTCGAGCTTGATGATGAGATCGCCGGGCTTCAACCCCGCGCGCGATGCGGGCGTATCGTCGATGGGCGACACCACCTTGACGAAGCCGTCTTCCATTCCGACCTCGATGCCGAGGCCCCCGAACTCGCCCTGGGTGCCGACCTGCAGCTCGCGGAACGCTTCCTGGTCGAGATACGCGGAATGGGGATCGAGCCCGGTCAGCATGCCGTTGATCGCCTCTGTGATCAGCTTCTTGTCGTCCACCGGCTCGACGTAGTCGCTCTTCACCCGGCCGAAGACCTCGGTGAACGCGCGCAGCTCCTCGATCGGCAGGGGCGCCATAGCCGCCTTCTGCGCCACTGCGGAGAAATTGAGGCTGACGGCGACGCCGATCAGCGCGCCGACCGCGAGAAGTCCGATTTGATGCAGCTTGTTGCGCATTGCCCGCTCCCGAATAACCGTTTACGGCATCTTGACCCAGTCCAGGGGATCCAGCGGCCTGCCCTGGTGCCGGAGCTCGAAGTATAGACCTGAACGGTCGTTGCCGCCGCTGTTTCCCACCGCCCCGACGGCCTCTCCGCCGTGAATTATGTCACCGACCCGCTTGAACAGCGCCTCGTTGTTGCCGTAGAGGCTCATGAACGCGTCGCCGTGGTCGATGATCAGCAGGTTCCCGAACCCGCGCAGCCAGTCGGCGAACACCACGCGGCCGTCGGCGACCGCCCGCACTTCCTCGCCCGCCCGGGCCGCGAAGAACAGGCCCTTCCAGAGCACGCCGCCGTCTGAACGTGGACTGTTAAAGCG
Source organism: Burkholderiales bacterium (assembly GCA_036555035.1). Lineage (GTDB taxonomy): Bacteria > Pseudomonadota > Gammaproteobacteria > Burkholderiales > SG8-41 > SG8-41. Next base: position 22,459 of record DATBMB010000083.1, read on the forward strand.
GTTGGCAAGTTCCCCTCGCACCGGGGGCGCGAGCCGCCCCCTGAGCCTGCCGAAGGGGTTGTCGAGCGGGACCGGCGCGGCGCGCTCGCCGCGCGGCCGCGGCGCGGGCTTGCCGCGCTCCATCAGCTTCGCCAGGCTCGCGACCAGCCGGGCGAGCCGCGTCTCGTCGCGCTTCAGCGTGCCGATCTCGCGCCGCTGGCGCTCGATGTCGCGCGAGATCTTCGCCAGCACCTGGTTGCGCGCGCGCTTCTCGCGCTCGAGGCGCGCGCGCTGCGCCCGCTGCTCGGCGGTCACGACGGAAAGCTCGGCGGCCTTCTGCTCCGCTTCCCGCGCAAGCTCGTTGAGCCGCGCGAGCCCCGCGCGCAGCTCCGCGATCGCCCCGGCGCGGGCCCGCGAGATGTATCCGAAATAATGCAGGCGGCGGGCAATTTGATTGGGATCCTCGCGGTTGAGCAGGAGCTTCAACGGCTCGGACTGGCCGCCGAGGTAGTGCCGGTAGAGCATGCCCGAAAGCTGTTCCTGCTGCCCCTTCAACGCCTGCTCGCGCTGGCGCAGCTCGCCTCTGAGCTCCGCGAGCTTCTTGTTGTGCTGCCGCGCCTGGCCCCCGAGCTCGCGCAGCTCGCGGTTGGCCTCCGAGATCGCGCGCTCCGACTCGCGCAGCGCGTCGGCCGCCTCGCTCTTCGACTCCTCGGCTGCCGCAAGCTGCTTCTGCAGCGCGGTGATGCGGCCGCGCAGCTCGCGCAGCTCCTTCTCCTTTTCCTTCGCCTTGGCGCCCGGGCTTGCCGGCTGCACCGCCGGGCTCGCCAGCAGGAGCAGCAGGAGAAACGCAGCCGTCGTGCGCGCTTTCACGTGAAGGTGACGAGCGGCCTTCCGGTCATCTGCGGCGGCTGGGGCAGGCCCATCATCATGAGGAGCGTGGGTGCGACATCCTGCAGCGCGCCGCGGCCCGCGATCTTCGCCTTGCGGCCGACATAGAGCAACGGAACGACGTTGAGCGTGTGCGCGGTGTGCGCCTGCCGCGTCGCCGGGTCGAGCATGGTCTCGGCGTTGCCGTGGTCCGCCGTGATGAGCACCTCGCCCCCGGCTTCCCGCATCGCCGCGACCACGCGCCCGATGCACTCGTCGAGCACCTCGATGGCGCGGATGGCGGCCGCGAGGTTGCCGGTGTGGCCGACCATGTCGCCGTTGGCGTAATTGCAGACGATGGCGCTGAACCGCCGGCTGCGGATGGCCTCCACGAGCTTCTCCGTGACCTCGTACGCGCTCATCTCGGGCTTCAAGTCATAGGTCGCGACCCGCGGCGAGGGAACGAGGATGCGCTCCTCGCCCGGATAGGGCGTCTCCACCCCGCCGTTGAAGAAATAGGTGACGTGCGCGTATTTCTCGGTCTCGGCGATGCGCAGCTGCTTGAGCCCCTGCGCTGCGACGACCTCGCCGAACCCGTTGGCGACGCTCTGCGGCGGAAACGCGGCCGGAACATGAGCGAAGTCCTTGCCGTAGCTCGTGAGCGTGCAGAAGTATTCCAGCCGCGGGATACGCTCGCGCGTGAAGCCCTTGAAGCCGGGATCGGTCAGCGCGCGCGTCATCTGGCGGGCGCGGTCGGCGCGGAAGTTCATGAAGATGGCCGCGTCCCCATCCTCCATCCGCGCCGGTGCGCCGATGACTGTCGCCTTGACGAACTCGTCCGACTCGCCGCGCGCGTAGGCCGCGCGCAGTCCCTCGACGGCCGACCCCGCGCGCTGCGCCGACTTGCCCTGGGTGATGAGATCGTAGGCCGGCTGCACGCGCTCCCAGCGGCTGTCGCGGTCCATCGCGTAATAGCAGCCGCAGATCGAGGCGATGCGGCCCGCCTTCAGCTCGGCAGTGAGCCGCTCCAGCGCGAGAAGCGAGGCCTCGGCGCTCCTCGGCGGCGTGTCGCGCCCGTCGAGAAAGGCATGCACCTTCACGTCTTTCGCGCCCGCGCCCGCCGCCATCCTGAGCAGGGCGTATATCTGGGACTCGTGGCTGTGCACGCCACCCGGGGAGAGCAGTCCGAGAACGTGCAGCGAGCGCCCGGCGCCGCGCGCGGTCTCGACCGCTTTCGCCAGCACGGGGTTGCGCGCGAACTCGCCGGTCTCGATCGCGTTCTCGATGCGGGTGTAATCCTGGTAGACCACGCGCCCGGCCCCGATGTTCATGTGGCCGACTTCGGAATTGCCCATCTGGTCCTTGGGCAGCCCCACCCATTTCTCCGAGGCGTCGATCGTGGTGTGGGGACAGCTCCGCCACAGGGCGTCCCAGTGCGGCTTGCGCGCCTGGCAGATGGCGTTGTTCTCGCACTCCTCGCGGTGCCCGAAGCCGTCCAGTATGATCAGCAGGACCGGGATGACTTTCACTAGTCGCAGGGCGGCTCGCGCGCGGGTTTCCGAATGGCGATTCTAGACCATTCCGACCGG
>DATBMB010000087.1:0-6516 GCA_036555035.1 Burkholderiales bacterium
CCGAACGCGGCGCTGATCGAGGTGCTGGAATGCGCGGTGCCGAAGGTGTCGTACTCGCTCTCCTCGCGCCGCGGAAAGCCCGAGAGCCCGCCCCACATGCGCATGCGGTCCATGCCCGCGCGCCGGCCGGTGAGCACCTTGTGGCCGTAGGTCTGGTGCCCCACGTCCCACACGATACGGTCGTGCGGCGTGTCGAACACGTAATGCAGCGCGATGGTCAACTCGACCGTCCCGAGATTGGAGGAAAGGTGGCCCCCGGTCTGGCTCACCGATTCGAGCAGGAAGGCGCGCAGCTCGTCCGCGAGCTGCTTCAGCTGCCGCTCGTCGAGGCGGCGCAGCTCGTGCGGGAAGTTCACGCTCTTCAAAAGCTCGTACTTCGCCGTGCCCGTCCCCGCCTGCTGGGAGGTGAGACCCGACTTGATCACGTTTTCGGACATTCGCCTGCCTGCCGTCCCTTCTTCACTGTTATACCGGTTTCGACACCGGCCGCGGGGTCAAAATTTCCGCAGCACGATGAAATCCGCCAGCTGCCGCAGCCTCAGCGCCCGCTCGCCAAAGCCCGCAAGCGCGGCAAGGGCATTCTGCCGCAAATCCCGGGCGAGCTCCCGCGCGCGGACGACACCGATCGCGCTGACGTAGGTCGGCTTGTTGGCCCTGGCATCCTTGCCCGCCGTCTTGCCCAGCGTCGCGGTGGAGGATTCGGCATCGAGCGTGTCGTCGACCACCTGGAACGCGAGCCCGATCAGCTTGGCAAACTGGTCGAGCTGGCCGAATTCCCGCTCTCCGAGCCCGTGGCCGCAGCGTGCGCCCAGCAGAGCGGAGGCCCGGATGAGCGCCCCGGTCTTATGGATATGCATGTATTCGAGCTCGGGCACGGTGAGGCTCTTGCCCACGGACTCGAGGTCGATCGCCTGTCCGCCCGCCATGCCGCGCGAGCCCGAGGCCGTGGCGAGCAGCTTCACCATATCGAGCTGTGTCCTCACGTTGTCGGCGAGCGGATGCTCGGCGAGCAGCTGGAACGCGAGGCTTTGCAGCGCGTCGCCGACCAGCAGCGCAGTCGCCTCGTCGTATTCGACGTGGCAGGTCGGTCTTCCGCGCCGGAGCACGTCGTCGTCCATGCACGGCAGGTCGTCGTGCACGAGGGAATAGGCGTGGATCAGCTCGACAGCGGCCGCGGCGATCCGGACGCGCTCGACATCGGCTCCCGCAAGCTCGCCCGCGGCAAAAGCCAGCAGCGGCCGCACCCGCTTGCCGCCGCCGAGCACCGCGTAGCGCATCGCCTGGTGCAGGCGCTGCGGCGCGATCTCCGGCGCCGGCAGCACGCGTTGCAGCGTCGCCTCGACGCGCTCCAGGTGGTCCTGCGACCACGCCGCGAATTCAGTCGTTGCTATCGCTTCCGTCACTCTTGAAGTCCCGCAGGACGCCTTCCTCGAGCACTTTCACCTGCTGCTGCGCATCCTGCAGGGCGGCCTGGCAGTACTTGAGCAGCTCCGCGCCGCGCTTGTAGGCGGCAAGCGAGCGCTCCAGCGGCAGCTCGCCTTCCTCCATGCTGGAGACGATTTTCTCCAGCTCGGCCAGGGCCGATTCGAGGGACTGCGGTGGCTGGGACTTGGGAGCCTTGGACATGGGCGGGCTCGCCCGCGCGGAGCGAGCCGAAAGAGTAGCCCAATCAGACGGTTGCGGTCAACGCGCGGGGCTGCGCGCGGCTCAGGTCCGCCGCACGTCAGACAGCGGCGCCAACGTTCCGTCCGTGACGTATCGGGGAACCAGGCCGAGCGCGCCGAGCGGCCTCAAGGACTCGTCGGTGCTCTGCTGGCACTTCTCGCGGATCGCGAGGAACACCTTCGCTGCGGCAGTCTCGCGCCAGAACCAGCTGTCGATGGCGCGGGGCGAGAGATTTCCGGGTTGTGCCGACGCCGCTTCGTAGTAGTACGCCTTCAGGTCGTCGCAAGCGCGCTTCAACGCCACGCCGGCGGATACTCCTGGAAATCCAACCGTCCGCGCCGCGCCATTGAGAAAGGCCGCCGCATGGTTCGCCGCGTCCTCCACCGACAACCCCGAAATACCCACGGTCGTGCGCCCTCGGCGCCGCACGGCGAGGTCATACCAGGGAGCGAGCTGCGCGATCTCCCGACGCATCGCGTCCGCGAGATTGCCCGCCTCCACGGTCGACGAAGCAAAGCTCACGGGACACGCGAATTCGCTCTCCAGCGCAGTCGATTCCGGAGCGTCCTCGGGATAGTCCTCCAGCACCGGCCCCGACGGGCGCTCGAACAATGCCAGCAGCGCGCGCAGCACCCGGCGCTGGAGATCGGGCTCGTGCGGCGCGCCGAACGGGCGCCCGAGCATGAACGGCACCCACAGCGCGCGCGGCGGCCGGATCGCGGCGGTCTGCTCCCGGATGAGGCTCACCTGGGCGGTAGGAACACCTTCGCGCTCGATGTAGTGGCCCAGTGCGCCGACGGCGCACGTGCAATTCGGTCAGACCGGGGTCAGGAGCACCGCGTCGACGCGGTCCCGCTTGAGCAGGCCCGCAAGCTCGCGGGCCTTGGGCTCGAGCGTGCGTATCGGCGCGGCCCCCATGAACGAGTAATGAAAATCCGAGATCGAACCGATGAGGCCCTCCGCCGCGAGCTCGCGCAACTGGTCGAGCGGAAACACGACGTTCACATCTTCCTGGAACCCGCTGCGATCAAAGTTGACCGACGTGTGGCTCATGCGGAGCCCGGCCGCGGGGGTGTCGCCCGGGATTACGCGATAGTCGGCGGAGCCCATCTGAAACGGCCGGTCGCCGTGTAGATGCAGCCCCGAGGTCGTGACGATGGCCACTCGGCGCCGGCGCAGCGGCGGTCCCGCCACGAACGGCGTCGTTCCGAATTCCGGCAGGTCCCGGATCTTCTGCAGGTGATGCTCCCGCTCCGCAGGCGAGAAATCAGTCAATCGGGCCATGGTCTGCCGAAGATTTCTGGTTCGCGGCGGCGCTGCATTCAGCGCCGGTGCTTGCCGACATCCCACCCGCGGGAGGCAAGGAACTTCTCGCCCACCTCGATCGGCTCTTCCTCGAGCGGCGTGGCCATGGTGTCGTTGAAGCGGTTGAGCCAGCCGAACATCGCCACGACCGCGGTGATCTCGACGATCTGGTTCTCCGTCCAGTGCTGCTTCATCCGCCCGAACAGCTCGTCGGTGACGGCGTTCGGCTGAGACGCCGCGGCGAGCGCAAAGTCGAGCGCCACGCGCTCGGCCTCGCTGTAGAGCGGGCTCGTGCGGTATTCCCAGATGGCGGCGAGCTTCTCCTCGCTCACGCCGAGCCGGAGCGACGCCCCGGCGGTATGCGCCATTCAGTAGTGGCAGCCGTGGGCACGGCTCGCGACGTGCGCCACCAGCCGCCGGAAGCCGACCGGAACCTCGCCCTCGGGGTCCCACACCGCCGCGTTGAGCTGCGCAAAGGCTTTGACCAGCTTCGGCTTCCTTTGCAGGATCAGCGTGCTGTTCGGAATGAAGCCGAGATTCCGGATGTTGGTCTGAAACGCCTCCTTCAGCTCGGGATGGGTATCCACCGGCAGCGGCGCGAGCCGCGGGTCGGGCCTGACACGCTGGTTCATCGCTTCTCCTTTCATGAGTCGAGGCTGCGTCTCACCCGCGCGGGCGATGCCATGCTCCTCGTAGCGGTCTTGTATTATAGAAGGGTCAATTCACAACACAATTGGAGGCACGCGCCATGGCGATCCGGATGCTCTGCGCGGCGCTTCTCGCGGCTGCAATGCTGATGCCCGCGCCGCTCTCCGCCGCGGAGCACGCCGGCGCAGGTGAAAGGCGCGGAGTCCCCGTCAGAACGGGCGATCTCGCCCCGGATTTCACGCTCCGAGACCAGGACGGGCGCAGCCACTCGCTTTCCGCCGAGCGCGGCAAGCGGCCGGTGGTCCTCGTCTTCTACCGCGGCTACTGGTGACCGTACTGCGCTCGGCAGTTTGCCGAGTTGAGGACGCTGCTCAAGCCCGGCGAGCAGGTTGCCCTGTGGGGCATCAGCGTGGACACCGCGGAGCAGAGCAGGATATTTGTCAGGAAGATCGCCGCCGACGGGCGCGGGGAAATCGCGTTCCCGCTGCTCTCGGACCCGCAGCACCAGGTCATCGACGCCTACGGGCTGGCGGATCCACGCTACCTGAAGCAGAGGAGAGAAGGCATTCCCTACCCCGCCGCGTACGTGATCGACAAGGCCGGCCGCGTCGCATGGTCGCGGATCGACTTCGATTACCGGGAGCGGCCACCGACCAGCGAGCTCCGCGCGGCGCTCGACGCGTTGAACTGACACCACGGCCTCGAGAAGCGGCGGACGCCGGGGCGACATCCGGCTCGGCGTCAGCCCCGTATAACTCCGGACCGCACGTCCCGGACCCGTCGCGGCCCGGTGTGCGGCAGATCCGATCAACCCTGAGGAGATTGACCTATGAATCCCCGCAATATCGCCATCACCGCCGCAACGCTCGCCGCCCTCGCGTCCGGCGCCGCCCTCGCGCAGGACAAGGGGGCCTCAATCAAGGGTGAAAAGGAGAGGTGCTACGGCATTTCCATGGCCGGCAAGAACGACTGCGCCGCCGGCCCCGGCACCACCTGCGCCGGCACCTCCAAGATGGACTATCAGGGCAACGCCTGGAAGTACGTGGCCAAGGGAACCTGCACCACGATGAAGACGCCGAAAGGCATGGGGTCGCTGAAGCCGGTCAAGAGCTGAGCCGCACCCCTGCAAGTATTGCACCTCGCCACAATGACCACGGTCCTTACCGCCGGGCTCGGCCTGAAGCCGCAGCACTATGACGCGGCGCTCGCCTGCCCGGCGGAGGGACTGTGGTTCGAGGTGCATCCCGAGAACTACATGGTCGCGGGCGGACCGCGTCTCGCGTGGCTAGAGGCAATCCGCGAACGCCATCCCGTCTCGCTGCACGGCGTCGCCCTGTCGCTCGCCGCCGATGCCGAACCCGACCCGGGACATCTTGCCCGGCTCGGCGAGCTCGCGCGCCGCATCGAGCCCGAGCTGGTTTCCGAGCACCTTGCCTGGTCGACCTGGCGCGGCACCTACTTTCCCGACCTGCTGCCGTTTCCGCGAAGCGCCGCCGCGCTGAAGCGCATCGCCGACAATATCTCGCGCACGCAGGACATACTGCGCCGGCCGATCGCGGTCGAAAATCCGTCGCACTACCTGAAGATCGACGGGCATGCATGGGACGAGATCGAATTTCTCGCCGAGCTCGCGCGCCGCACCGGCTGCGGCCTTCTGCTTGACGTCAACAACGTATTCGTGAGCGCCCGCAACCTGGGCTACTCCGCCGAGGACTACGTGGACCGCTTTCCCGGACCCCTGGTGACGGAGATTCACCTCGCCGGGCACTCGCGCGACTCCAATCTCGGCGATACGCTGCTCGTCGATTCGCACGACGCGCCGGTCGCACCCGAGGTCTGGGCGCTGTACGAGCGGCTGATCCGCCGCACCGGGCCCCGGCCGACGCTCATCGAGCGCGATGACAAGCTGCCCGATTTCGCAACTCTGCTGGCCGAGCGCGGGCGCGCGGACGTGCTGCTGCGCGCCCCGCTCGCGAAGGCCGCCTGATGGAAGCGCTGCGGACCGGCGCGCTCGCCCGCTTTCAGGATGCGTTCGTGCACACGCTGATGGATCCGGGAGCGCTTCCGGACGCGAGCGTGGCCGCTCTCGTCGCGCAGCCCGCATTCGACGTATACCGCAACACGGTCATGAAAGGGTGCATCGACGCCCTTCAGGCTAATTACCCGGCGGTAGCGCGGTTGGTCGGAGACGAGTGGTTCCGCGCCGCGGCGGCGATCTACGTCCGCGAATCCCTGCCTGCGGATCCAACGTTGCTGCGCTACGGGGCTTCGTTCACGGATTTTCTTGCCCGCTTCGCGCCGGCGGCGGAGCTCCCGTATCTGCCGGGTGTCGCGCGGCTCGACCGCTCGTGGACCGAGGCGCACACCGCGCCCGACGAGACCGCGATTGGTCCCGCGGATATCGCCCGCCTCGCGCCCGCAGCGCTGGCGCGCGCCGTACTGCACCCGCATGCCGCGGCACGCTGGGCATGGTTCGAGGACGCTCCGATCTACACGATCTGGTCGCGCAACCGCGCCGCGGCCGTCCCCGCACCGGGAATCGACTGGCGGGCCGAGGGCGCGCTGCTCGTACGGCCGCGCGACGCCGTGGAGTGGATCGCGCTCGACGCCGCGGGCGCCGCATTTCTCGACGCCTGCGCAGCGGGCATGCCGGCCCCGCGCGCGGCAAGCGCCGCACTCGAAGCGCGCGATGACGCCGACCTCACGCAGTTGATGTGTACGCTGCTCGCCGCCGGCGCTTTCGGCCGAATGAGCTTCATCGACGACCCGATATCCAGGGAGGAGAACCGATGATCGGAGCGGAGGGAGGCGCGGGAGACGCGCCTCACGGCGGAATTCGCGGCGACTGGAACCGCGCTGCCGACGCGCTTTCGAGCCTCGTCAGCCATGCCCTGCTCG
>DATBMB010000169.1:0-7981 GCA_036555035.1 Burkholderiales bacterium
GACACCGCCGGGCTCACGGGCGCGGCGTGAGCTTCGAGGAGCGCGGCGTGGAACGCCGCGGCCGTCTGGTAGCGGTCCTCCGGCCGCTTCGCCAGCGCCTTCGCGACGATCGCGTCGTAGCGATCCCAGCGATGGCCGGGATCGACCGTCGAGAGCTTCGGCACTTCGGTATGACACACCGCGTAGGCGATCTGCTCCGCGGTGCCCGCGAACGGCTTTACGTTCGTCAGGAGCTGATAGCACACCACGCCGGCGGCGAAGATGTCGGCGCGCTGGTCGATTGTCGATGCCGCGTACTGCTCGGGGGCCATGTAGCCCGGCGAGCCCATCACCGCGCCCGTCTGCGTGAGCTCCGAGGCCTCGATGCGGGCGATGCCGAAGTCGGCGACCTTCACCCGGCCGCTGCGCATGACGATGAGGTTCGCCGGCTTGATGTCCCGGTGCCACACGCGGCGCTCGTGCGCGTGCGCGAGCGCCTCGAGGAGCTGGGACAGGATGCTGATTGAGTCGCGCTCCGTGAACCGCGTGCCGCGGCTGAAGTACTCCCGCAGCGAGTTGCCCTCCACGTACTCCATGGCAATGTAGGCGACCTCGGCGTCCTCGCCGTAGTCGTACACCGCGACGATTCCGGGATGCTGGAGACGGCCCGCGGCCTGCGCCTCGTTGCGGAAGCGCGCGAGCATCCTGCCCGCCGGGCCGTCGCCCTCGATCAACTCCCGGCGGATGGTCTTGATCGCGACGGTGCGGCGGATGCCGGGATCGAAGCCCTTGTACACGACGCCCATGGCGCCCGTGCCGAGCACCTCCGTGATCTCGTACTTCCCGAGGCGTTGCAGCATGGCCATTAGTGCGCCCTGCTCAGGTGCCGCATTCCGCGGTCGAGCCCTTCGAGCGTCAGCGGGAACATCCGCTCGCCCATCAACTGGCGGGTGATGCGGATCGACTCGTGGTAGTTCCACACGGATTCGGGCTGCGGGTTGAGCCAGATCGCGTGCGGATAGACGGCGAGCAGGCGCTGCAACCACACGGCACCCGCCTCCTCGTTGGTGTGCTCGACGCTGCCGCCGGGATAGACGATCTCGTAGGGGCTCATGGTGGCGTCCCCCACCAGCACCACCTTGTAGTCGTGGGGGTAGGTGTGCAACACCTCCCAGGTCGGCATGCGCTCCGCCGAACGCCGGCGGTTGTCGCGCCACACCCGCTCGTAGAGAAAGTTGTGGAAGTAGAAGTACTCGAGGTGCTTGAACTCGACGCGCGCCGCCGAGAAGAGCTGCTCGCAGATGCGGATGTGGTCGTCCATCGAGCCGCCGACATCGAGGAAGAGGAGCACCTTCACCGCGTTGTGCCGCTCCGGGATCATCTTGAGATCGAGCCAGCCCGCGTTCTTCGCCGTCGAGCGGATGGTGTCGTCGAGGTCGAGCTCATCGGGGGCGCCGATGCGCGCGAAGCGCCGCAGCCGGCGCAGCGCCACCTTGATGTTGCGGGTGCCGAGCTCCACCGTGTCGTCGAGATTGCGGTACTCGCGCCTGTCCCAAACCTTGACCGCCCGGCGGTGGCGCGACTCGGGCTGGCCGATGCGCACGCCCTCGGGGTTGTAGCCGAAGGCGCCGTAGGGACTCGTTCCCGCGGTTCCGATCCACTTGCTCCCGCCCTGGTGCCTGCCCTTCTGCTCCTCGAGCCGCTTCCTCAGCGTCTCCATCAGCTTGTCCCAGCCGCCCATCGACTCGATGAGCTTCTTCTCATCCTCCGTCAGGATTCTCTCCGCCAGCTTCTTCAGCCATTCCTCGGGAATCACGATCGTGATCCCGTCCACCTCGACGATGCCCTTGAAGTAGGCGGCGAACACGCGGTCGTAGCGGTCGTAGTACTTTTCGTCCTTCACCAGGCTTGCCCGCGCGAGGTAGTAGAACTCCTCCATGCTGCCGAACGCGACGCGCTTCGCCAGCGCCTCGATCAGGGTGAGAAACTCCTTCACCGAAACCGGTACGCCGCCTTCCTTCAGCTTGAGGAAGAACTCGATCAGCACGAAGTCATTCCTTCCCCCTCAGGGGGAAGGTTGGGATGGGGGTGGTTCAATTTTTCCTGCGCGACATGAAGACCAGGCGCTCGAAGAGATGCACGTCCTGTTCGTTCTTGAGCAGCGCCCCGTGGAGCGGCGGGATGATCTTGTGGGTGTCCTGGCTGTGCAGCGCCTCGGGCGGAATGTCCTCCGCCACCAGGAGCTTCAGCCAGTCGAGGAGCTCGGAGGTCGAGGGCTTCTTCTTCAGCCCCGGCACCTCGCGGATCTCGAAGAACGCCTCGAGCGCCTCCTTCAGGAGCTGCTTCTTGATGCCGGGGTGATGCACGCGGACGATGCGCTCCATAGTCTCGTGGTCCGGGAAGCGGATGTAGTGGAAGAAGCAGCGGCGCAGGAACGCGTCGGGCAGCTCCTTCTCGTTGTTGCTGGTGATGACGACGAGCGGCCGGTGCCTCGCCTTGACGAGCTCCTGCGTCTCGTAGACGTAGAACTCCATGCGGTCGAGCTCGCGCAGCAGGTCGTTCGGAAACTCGATGTCGGCCTTGTCCACCTCGTCGATCAGCAGCACGGCGGGCGCATCGGACACGAAGGCGTTCCACAGCATCCCGCGCACGATGTAGTTGCGGATGTCGTGCACGCGGGCCTCGCCCAGCTGGGAGTCGCGCAGCCGCGACACGGCGTCGTACTCGTAGAGCCCGTGCATGGCCTTGGTGGTGGACTTGATGTGCCATTCGAAGAGCGGCCGCCCGATCGCGCGGGCGATCTCGATCGCCAGCATGGTCTTGCCGGTGCCGGGCTCGCCTTTCACCAGCAGCGGCCGCTCGAGCGTCAGCGCCGCGTTGACCGCCATCATCAGGTCGTCGGTCGCGATGTAGGTGTCAGTGCCTTCAAATCGTTTCATGCTCGTTGCTCGTTGCTCGTCACTCCAAGCGAGTCTCCCATCCGACCACCCGATCGTCAAGGAACCCGACCGGCTGCGACGGCCGCGCTAGAATTCCGCCATGCCATACGATGATGGCCGGCGTTCCCGGATCCCGCTGTGGGTGCTTCCGCTCCTGGCGGGAGTGCTGCCGATCATTGCCGCGTTGACGGCGCTGCGGCTCTCCATCGACATGGGCCTGGTGCCGCCCTGCAATCCGCTGCTCGACGGCTGCGTCTCGATCAGCCGCGCAGCCCGGCACGACCTTCCCAACTACATATTTCGCGCGATCATCCTGCCCGCCGCGGTGCTGCAGACGATGACCTGGATACTGTGCGCCGCGTGGTTGAAGCAGATGGAAACGCAAACGCGCACGCTGCTTCGGGTGCTGCCGTGGCTCGGCATTCTGGCCGGACTGGTTCTCATCGTCTACGGCACCTTCCTCGGCACGGACGGGCTGATGTACCGCTTCCTGAGGCGCCAGGGAATCACCTTCTACTTCGGCTTCACCTACGTTTGCATGGTCATGGCGAGCGGGTCGCTGTGGCGACTCGCGCACGCGGGTCTTACGGCGCTCCCGGGACGACACGCATGGCTGCTCCCGGCGGCTTGCGCTGTCACGCTGCTGGTCGGGCTGATCCAGGCCTTCGGTCCGCTGTTCCTCAATAGCGAGGACCTCAAAGACCGCCTCGGCAATCTCATGGAGTGGCATGCCGCCCTCTCCTTCAGCCTGTTCTTCTTCGCGCTTGCGTGGCTGTGGCAGCGCGCGCGATTCGGCGTGCAACTCATCAGCGGGAGCTGAGGTCGCTCTTGCGATCCACGTCGAAGAGAACGCCCGGGTCGTCGCACTCGATGAGCTGCACCGAGTCGCGGTGGCGCTCCATGACCGCGCGCGCGCCCACGTCGCCGTCGAGCTTGAGCAACTCGTCGCGCAGGGCCGCGCCAAAACCGACCGGGTGGCCGCGCTCCCCCTTGTAGACCGGTGCGGCGATCAACGCCCCTTGCTGCAATGCGCCGATGACCGATCGGATGGAGCCGGGCGTGATTCGCGGCATATCGGCAAGCGCGACAATCCAGCCGTCGGCCCCGCGCGCCTGTGCCACGCCGTGCGCCAGGCTTGCCCCCATCCCGCGCTCGGCGCCCTGGAACATCGTGACCTGGCAGCCTTCCTGCTCCAGCATGTCGTAGAGCGGGAAATCGCCCCAGCGCACCACTGCGATCACATCGGGGATGACCGCCAGGAGATTGCGCGCCGCGTGAGCAGCGATCGCCACTCCATCCTCCAGCGGATGCAGCAGCTTGTCGCCCCCGAACCGCTTGCCCGCGCCAGCGGCGAGCAGGATGCCCGCAATATTTTTCTGCGGCTGCGCCATGTCGATTGGATTATATAGACCGTTGACACCGGCGTTGGCCGAGATCAAAGTGCTCGCAGCATCGAAGGGAGGAGATCGCCATGGACCAGAAGATCAGTTTCGTGGTCGACGGAAAGACCGCCACCGTCACCGCCGACCCCGCAATGCCACTGCTCTACGCGCTTCACGCGGAGCTCGGCTTGAATAACCCCAAGTTCGGCTGCGGCAAGGCGCAGTGCGGGGCCTGCACCGTGCATCTCGACGGCGCGCCCGTGCGCTCGTGCGTGATGCCGGTCAGTGCCGCCGCCGGCAAGAGCGTCACCACCCTTGCCGGGCTGGGAACGCCGGACAATCCCCACCCGTTGCAGACGGCCTATATCGCCGAGCAGGTTCCGCAGTGCGGCTACTGCCTGTCGGGCTGGATCATGACCGCCGCGGCGTTCCTCAAGAGCAACCCGAAGCCTTCCGACGCCGACATCCGGCAGGCCATGGCCGGGATTAAGTGCCGATGCGGCACGCATATGGCGATCATGCGCGCGATCAAGCGCGCGGCGCAGGCGATGGCATAGGAGGCCACCATGAACCCCACTACCCGACGCGATTTTCTCAAGGCCTCCGGCTCGCTCGTTGTCAGCGTCTCGATTCCGGGTTCCGTCGCCACTGCGTTCAGCCAAGGCATTGGTTCCAGCGCCACGCTGGGCGGCAAGCCGCCGCTCGTGCCGGACCAGCTCGATTCCTGGATCGCGATCCTGCCCGACGGCAGCGTGACCGCCTACTTCGGCAAGATGGACATGGGACAGGGCGTGGACGTCGCCATCGCGCAGATCGTCGCCGAGGAGCTCGACGTCGCCTTCGAGAAGGTTTCCGTCGTGATGGGCGACACCGCCACCTCGTGCAACCAGGGCGGAGCCTCCGGCAGCACAGGCATCCAGCTCGGTGGCGTCACGCTGCGCAACGCGGCTGCGGAAGCGCGGCGCATCCTGCTGGAGCTCGCCTCGAAGAAGCTGGAGGTGCCGGCCGCGCAGCTCGTCGTCGAGGACGGGGTGGTGAAGGATCCCCGCTACGGAATGGTCAGCGTCAGCTACGGCGAGCTGATCGGCGGCCGCCATTTCCACCACAAGGTCGAATGGAACAAGCGCTACGGTAACGCGCTCGCGTTGAAGGTGCAGGCCAAGCCCAAGGACCCCTTACAGCACAAGGTCGTCGGCAAGTCGTTCCCGCAGAAGATCGTTGCTGAGAAGGTGTACGGACGCGCGGAATACATCACCGAGGCCAGGGTTGAGGGCATGCTGCACGGTCGCGTCATCCGCCCGCCGAACGCGGGCTGCACGCCGGTGTCGGTGGATGAAAGCTCGCTCCGCGGCATTCCGGGCGCGCGCGTCGTGCGCGAGAAAAACTACGTCGCGGTCGTCGCCGAGCGTGAATGGGACGCGGTGCGCGCCGCCGAGGCGCTGAAAGTCACCTGGACGCCCCAGTGCGCGCCCTACCCGCCGATGGAGAAGCTCCACCAGCATATCCGCGAGGCAAGACCGAACGGCAAGGGCATGCCCGTTAACCGCGGCAACGTGGATGCCGCGTTGAAAGGCGCGGCGCGCGTGGTGCAGGCGGAGTACGAGTGGCCGCTGCAATCCCATGCGAGCATGGGACCCGCGTGCGCAGTCGCGGATGTCCGGGGCGGAGAGGCGCGACTGTGGACCGGCAGCCAGAAGCCGCACTTCGCGCGCGACGGCGCAGCGAAGATCGCCGGGCTTCCGCTCGACAAGGTGCGTGCGACCTGGGTTATGGGGCCAGGTTCCTACGGCCGCAACGACGCGGGGGACGCGGCGCATGATGCGACCTTGCTGTCGAAACTCACCGGCCGGCCCGTGCGCGTGCAGTACATGCGCCACGAGGGAACGGGCTGGGATCCCAAGGGCCCGGCCGCGGTGTTCCGCGGCAAGGCCGGTCTGGACGCCGCCGGAAATGTCGTGGCCTACGAGTTCTACGGCAAGGGATTCACGCGCCAGGAAGTCGCGACCAACGAGTCCGATCCCAAGGACACGATCGCGGGTCAGCTCACCGGCTGGAAGCCCAAGGCCAACATCATTTTCCAGCACCCCGCCGAGGTGTACGGGTTCGAGAACAAGCGCTGCTGGTGGGAGACGATCCCGACGCTCCTCGAGCTGGGATCGCCTCTGAGAGTGAGCCATCTGCGCGATCCGCTGGGGCCGGAGCTGCATTTCGCCAGCGAGTCGTTCATCGACGAAGTCGCAGCTGCAGCCGGCGCCGACCCGGTCGCGTTCCGCTTGCGCTATCTTGCCCACGATGCGCGCCACTCCGCCGTCGTGAAGGCCGCCGCGGAGAAAGCGCGTTGGGAGGCCCGCTCCAACCCCAACCGCGGGAAGGGCGACATCATGACCGGGCGCGGCGTCTCCTACACCGAGCGCAACGGCACGGTCGTCGCCATGATCGCCGAAGTCGAGGTGGACCGGCGCAGCGGGCGCGTGTGGGCGAAGAAGTTCACGGTGGCGCACGACTGCGGGCAGATCATCAACCCCGACGGGCTCAAGCTCACGATCGAGGGCAACATCGTGCAGGCGCTCTCGCGCACGCTGTTCGAGGAAGTGCGCTTTACCGAGAACAACGTCGCGAGCATCGACTGGGCGACTTATCCCATTCTCGAGCTGGCCGACGCCCCGGAATCGATCGATATCGTGCTGATCAACCGCCCGGAAATGGCGCCACAGGGCGCGGGCGAGCCATCGCATCGAACGGTGCCGGGCGCGATCGCCAATGCGATCTTTGATGCGACTGGCGTGCGGGTCCGGAAGGTGCCGATCACGCCCGAGCGCATGAAAGCCGCCCTCACCCGCACCTAGGCGAACGACCCGTCATCGCCTATTCGTCATGCCCGCGAAGGTGGGCATCCAGGGAACTGCCATGCCCCGTTTCTGCGCCAACCTGACGATGCTCTGGAACGAACTCGGCTTCATGGACCGCTTTGCTGCGGCGGCCAAGGCCGGCTTCAAGGGGGTCGAGTACCTTTTTCCCTATGAGCACGACAAGGCGCGCATCGCCGGGGAGCTGAAGAAGCACGGCCTCACGCAGGTGCTGCACAACCTCCCCGCGGGCGATTGGGCGAAGGGCGAGCGCGGGATAGGCTGCCATCCCGACCGGATGAAGGAATTCCAGGCCGGCGTTGCCACTGCGATCGATTACGCCACGGCGTTGGGCTGCACGCTGGTGAACTGCCTCGCCGGGATCCGCCCGCGCCATACGGATCCCAACGACGCGCGGGAAACGTTCATCCGGAACCTCCAGTACGCGGCGCCGCGGCTCAAGGACGAGGGCATCAAGCTCCTGATCGAGCCGATCAATACGCGCGACATCCCGGGATTCTTCCTGAGCTACTCCAAGCAGGCGCTCGACATCATCACGGCGGTCGGATCGGACAACCTGTTCCTCCAGTACGACATCTACCACATGCAGGTCATGGAGGGGGACCTCGCCCGCACGATCGAGACATACCTCAAGCTGATCCCGCACCTGCAGCTTGCCGACAACCCCGGGCGCAACGAGCCCGGCACCGGAGAGATCAACTACCCCTTCCTGTTCGGGCACCTGGATCGCCTCGGCTACGCCGGCTGGATCGGCTGCGAGTACAAGCCCAAGACGACCACCGACGCCGGCCTCGGCTGGGTCCGGCCCTACCTC
>DATBMB010000021.1:0-5235 GCA_036555035.1 Burkholderiales bacterium
GTGCTCCTGGAACTGGTGCGCGCCGAAGCGCCCGCCCTTGCGCGCCCACGGCGTGTCGAGCTCGCTTACCTGGAAGTGGCCGAGCGGCTGGATGTGAGCTAGGTCTCCCACCTCGAATAGCCACATGCCGGCCGGAATCTGGCCGTGATGGCGCCCGTGCGCCTCGTCCATCGCGATCGCGACCTCGCGCCGCGCGATCTTGTGCGGCACCCGCAGCACCGTGTGCGTGGGGTCCCCGATCGGCGGGTGATAGTTATATGCCCCGACGGTATGTGGGCGCGTGATGTCGGACACGTCGATGACGCGCACCCCAGCGTTGAAGCATCCGGCCCAGAGCTCGTTGCCGCAGCGCATCGCGTGATGCAGGTGCCAGATCTCGGACGGACCTTCGGGCGTCTCGCCGCCGGCGAGGTGCTGGCCGGGCAGCCACCAGCGCGAGACCTCTTGCGGGCGCGCCGGGTCCTTCACGTCGTAGTTGATGAGGATGTTGCCCCCGAATCCTTCCATCCCGGTGGAGATGTAGGCGTAGCGCTCGTCCACGTCGAAGCGGTGCACGCCCACGCCCCCGGTCTTCACGTGCGCGATCTGCCGCGGCTTCGCGATGTCGGCGATGTCCCAGACCCGGAATCCGCCGCGGGGAAAACCGGTGCGGCTCCACTCCTCGAGCTGGGGCAGGTCCGAAACCTTGACCTTCAGCTTCTCCGCGATCTCGGCGGCGCCCGGCGCGCGCCCGAGCCTCATCTCGAGTTCGGCTCGCGTTGACGCGAGGCGGGCGGCTTTCGCCGCGAAGCGCCGGCCCGGCCGCTCCAGGTTGGTGTACATGACATCGCCCACGACGCGCACCTTGTGGCTGTGCTCGTGCGGCTGATCGAGCGGGATGCCGGCAACGACGCGCGGGCGCTTCGGGTCGGACACGTCCACGATCGTGGTGCCGTGCGGGGCCTCCATGTGCCCGAGGTACGCGTAATGCCCCTGAACGACGACCTGGCCGCTGCCCGGAAGGTCGAGATGGCCGAGACGCCTCACGCGATGGGCGAGCGGCGCCCGGGAAGGGGCGGGGGTATCCATTTGCAGTGGAGCCGGGCGTCAGGCCGGAGACGACCGGCCCGGGTGGCGGAATTCTACTTCAGATGCCGCGGCAGGAGCTCGGGAGGTATTTAATATGTAAGGTCGTGCCGACGCCGCCGCACAGCCAGCCGTAGAGCCCCACGCCCATGTCCGTGGCTGCATCGGCAAAGACGGTCGGACTTGCCATCGGCGTCATCGTCACGACCTTGGTGTCGACGTTGACGTTGATATTCTGAACCGTGGCGCTCACCCTGCCATCGTCGTCGGTGGCAATCGACGCGACATATCGGGACGTGACCGCTTCGCACCCCCAGTTGCCGGCTCCCGGGGCCGAGCCGCCGGACTGGTAGATCTCGGAAATGGAGGTGCGGCATGAGGACATCGCCAGGATTACCTCCGCCATCCTGGCGCGGACCGTGTAGTCCTGATAGGCGGGAAGCGCGATGCCCGCGATGATGCCGATGATCGCGACCGTGATCATCAGCTCGATCAGGGTGAAGCCCTTCGAATGGCGGCTCATGACAAAAGTCCTGTTCTTGATCCTTGACCCGTCTGGTCAGCAAATTCCATGCCTCCCGGTAACCCAGCCCCGGGCCGACGTGTGCCCGTGATTAAGTATTGCCTGTCTGCCCCCGGCAAGGGAAAAATGTCCTGTTTTGGGGGAGCCCCATCTCTTATTGCCTGATCGCGGACGCCGGATGACCGAGAACGCCCCTACAGGAGTGCGCGCGGCCGTAGATGCCATCTATCGGTCCGAGTCGCGCCGCGTCTTTGCCACCCTGGTGCGCCTGCTCGGGGACATGGACCTCGCGGAGGAGGCGCTGCACGAGGCCTTTCGCGCGGCGCTCGAGCAATGGCCGCGCGAGGGCGTGCCCGCCAATCCGCGCGCGTGGCTGGTGTCGGCGGGCCGCTACAAGGCGATCGACGGAATTCGCCGCAGCGCGCGGTTCGACCCCCTCGACGAGGACGCCGAGCAGATCGCCGGCAGTGATGATCCGGAGTCGTGGGCGGCCGACGAGATCGAGGACGACCGGCTGCGGCTGATCTTCACCTGCTGCCACCCCGCCCTGCAGCCGGACGCCCAGGTGGCGTTGACGCTGCGCGAGGTGTGCGGCCTCACGACGGAGGAGATCGCGCAGGCGTTCCTCACCGCCGCGCCGGCCCTCGCGCAGCGCATCGTGCGCGCGAAGGGAAAGATCCGCGACGCGAAGATTCCCTACCAGGTGCCGTCGTCGGCCGACCTCCCGGACCGGCTCGACAGCGTGCTGCGCGTGATCTACCTCGTCTTCAACGAGGGCTACTCCGCCTCGTCGGGCGCTGCACTCACGCGGCACGACTTGTCGGGCGAGGCGATACGCCTGGCGCGTCTGCTCGTCGAGCTGCTGCCCGAGCCCGAGGCCATCGGGCTCCTCGCGCTGATGCTGCTGCACGAGTCGCGCCGCGCCGCGCGCGCATCGCCCGCCGGCGACCTCGTCCTGCTGGAGGACCAGAACCGCTCGCTCTGGGACCGGGACATGATCGCGGAGGGCAGGGCGCTGGTCGAACGAGCGCTTGCGTCGCGCCGCATCGGTCCCTATACGCTCCAGGCGGCGATCTCGGCGGTGCACGCCGGTGCGGCGAGCGCCGGCGCGACGGATTGGGCCCAGATCGTGGGCCTGTACGATGTGCTCGCAACGGTCGAGCCCTCGCCGGTGATCGAGCTCAACCGCGCCGTGGCGGTCGCGATGCGCGACGGGCCGGCGGCCGGCCTCGCGCTGATCGATGCGATCCTCGCGCGCGGGGAGCTGGCGGACTACCGTCTCGCGCACGCGGCGCGGGCCGACCTGTGCCGGCGGCTGGGCAGGACCGCCGAGGCCCGCGCTTCCTACGAGCGCGCGCTCGCCCTCACGAGAGGGGAGCCGGAGCGGCGCTTTCTCGAGCGGCGGCTCGTAGAGATCAAGGTGGACGGCGAATGTCGAAACGGCGCCCCGCCGAACGACTAATGGGCGGAAGCAGTCGAACGATCCGAGGGAACCGAAAAGCTTAGTTATTTGAATACAAGGAGTTGGAATCATGCGTTTCATGATCATCGTCAAGGCGACGAAGGACACGGAGGCCGGCCTGTTTCCGCCGGACAAGGAGCAGCTCTTCGCCGACATGGCCACCTACCACGAGGAGCTGAAGAATGCCGGGATGCTGCTCGACGGGTCGGGGCTTCAGCCGAGCTCGAAGGGTTGGCGCATCCTGTACTCCAGGGGCAAGACCACCGTGGTGGACGGGCCCTTCGCCGAGACCAAGGAGCTCGTCGCCGGCTACACGGTCATACAGGCGAAGTCGCGCGAAGAGGCGCTCGCGTGGACGAAACGCTTTCCCAATCCCGCCGGGAGCGGCCGGAACGCCGAGATCGAGGTGCGCCAGCTGTACGAGCTGGAAGACTTCGGCCCGGTCGAGGCAATCGACCGGTTCAAGGAAATGGGCATTGGCGGGAAGAAGTGACCGAAAGGAGATCGATGATGCCGAACGTGAAACCGGTGCCGGACGGGATGCACACGGTGACTCCGCACTTGATTTGCGCCGGGGCTGCCGATGCGATCGAGTTCTACAAGAAAGCGTTCAATGCCGTGGACGAGGGCCGGCTGCCCGGGCCCGATGGCAGGATCATGCACGCGATGGTCCGCATCGAGGGCTCGCCCGTGATGCTGGTCGACGAGATGCCCGAATGGGGCGCGCTTGGGCCGAAGTCGCTCAAGGGCTCTCCGGTCACCATCCATCTCTATGTCGGGGACGTCGACGCCTTCGTCAAGCGCGCGGTGGGCGCGGGCGCGAAGGTCACGATGCCCCTCGATGACATGTTCTGGGGCGATCGCTACTGCAAGCTCGAGGACCCGTTCGGCCACCATTGGTCGGTCGCCACGCACATCCGCGACGTCAGCCCGGACGAAATGCAGCAGGCGATGCGGAAGATGGGCGGCTGAGCGCGGCCCGTTGCGGGCAGCGGTAGTTTCGACAAGCTACAGGGAAAAACCATGATCAAGATCATCGGCATCGTCATCGCCGTTCTCGTCGCCGGCGTGCTGCTCCACGCAGCGAACAAGCCGGATACGTTCCGCGTGGAGCGCAGCGCGAGCATCCAGGCGCCGCCCGAGAGGATCTTTCCGCTGATCGACGACCTGCGCGCCTTCAACACCTGGAACCCCTTCGAGAAGAAGGACCCGAACCTGAAGGGGCGTTACAGCGGCCCGCCCAGCGGCAAGGGCGCGGGGTACGCATTCGAAGGCAACAAGGATGTCGGCACGGGGAGCATCGAGATCCTGGAGTCATCCTCCCCTTCCAGGGTGACGATGCGCCTCAGCATGGTCGAGCCGTTCCGGGTGCAGAACGTCGTCGATTTCACGCTCGCGCCGAACGGCGGCGCGACGAAGGTCACCTGGGCCATGCAGGGGCCGGCGCCCTTCCTTGCGAAGATCATCCACGTGTTCATCGACATGGACCGGATGGTCGGCAAGGATTTCGAGGCCGGCTTGGCCAGTCTGAAGGCCGCCGTGGAAAGGTGAGCGGCCGAGTCGACGGGAGAATGCGATGAAATACCTGTGCCTGATCTGCGCCGAGAAAGTGATGGAGCAGATGAGCGAGGCGCAAGCGGAGCAGCACTACCGGGACTACGCCGAATTCACCCGGCAGATCCGGAAGAGCGGCCACTTCGTCGGCTGCAACCGCCTGCTTCCGCCGTCCGCGGCGACGACCATCCGCGTGCGCAACGGAAAGGTCGCGGCCACCGACGGGCCGTGGGTGGAAACCAAGGAGCAGCTCGGAGGCTACTTCCTGATCGAGGCGCGCGACCTCGACGAGGCGATCGGAGTGGCGAAGCGGATTCCCGGCGCCTGGATAGGCTGCGTGGAGGTGCGCCCGATCGCCGAGGACGAGCGCACGCTGCGCGCAATCGGGACGGACCCCTCGTAGTGCGGGCAGCGCCGGCTGTCGGGCAATGTTCAAACAAGGAGGATCCAGATGAGTCGTTACGTGGACGGATTTGTTCTACCGGTGCCAAAACGGAAGCTGGCGGCCTACCGCCGCATGGCGCAGAAGGCGGGAAAGGTCTGGCGCGACCACGGCGCGCTCGAGTTTCGCGAGTGCGTGGCCGACGACGTCAAGGTGGGCAAGTGGACGTCGTTTCCCCGCAGCGTGAAG
>DATBMB010000191.1:0-8389 GCA_036555035.1 Burkholderiales bacterium
CCGGTCGACGACCACGGGGCTGCGGTCGCGGTGCGATCGCGAGGCCACCGCCCGCTGCACGCGCTGCAGCGGCGCGAGTCCGCGCACGACGCCGAACCATACGGCCAGGCCGGCGATCAGGATCAGCAGGATCTGCGGTATCACGACGCTCAGCAGGATCTCGCGCGCGAGCACGTTGCGCTTGACCATCGTTTCGGCCGCCCGCACGATCGCCGCCGGCCGCCCGGAAGCCCCGTCGGCATCCAGGCTCAACTCGACGACCCGCACCGGCGCGCCCCCGGCCACGCCATCGTAGAACGCGGGCCGGCGCCGCGGGGGACCGCGCCGCTCGGGTTCGATCGGGGCACCCGCCACCACGCGTCCCCGGGCATCGGTCACCTGGAAATACACCTGGTCCTCCGGGTCGGTCAGCAGCAGGCGCCGCGCCTCCTCGGGCATCTCCAGCGCGAGCCCGCCGCCGTTCGCCGGCTTGACGTAGAGCGACACCTCGCGCGCGATCTCCACCAGGCTGCGGTCGTAGGCGCGCTGCGAGAAGCTCAACGCGACCCAGTAGCTGATGAAGGTATCGGCGGTGAGCAGCAGGAACAGCGGAACCAGCAGCCACGTCAGCAGCTGCGAGCGCAGCAGCGGCTGCCCGCTACGCATGCGCCTTTTCGATCAGGTAGCCCATGCCGCGCACGGTGCTGATCGTGACGTTGGCGCCGCAGGACTCCAGCTTCTTGCGCAGGCGATAGACGAACACCTCCACCGCGTTGCTGGTGGAGACGTCCTCCCAGCCGTAGAGGTTGTCGACGATCTGCTGCTTGGTGACGACCTTGCCCTCGCGCAGCAGCATCAGCTCGATCACCGCCAGCTCGCGCGCCGACAGCTCGAGGGGCTCCCCGTTGCAGTAGAGGCGGCGGCCCGCCATGTCGAAGCGCAGGCGGCCGTGGACGAGATCGGAGCTGGGGCTTGCGTGCGCGCGGCGGATCAAAGCCCGTACGCGCGCCTCGAGCTCGGACAGGTGGAAGGGCTTCGTCAGGTAGTCGTCGGCGCCGAGATCGAGCCCGGTCACCCGGTCCTCCAGCGTGTCGTTGACCGTCAGCATCAGGACCGGCACGGCGCCGCGCCGCTGGCGCAGCCGCCGCAGCACCTCGAAGCCATCGAGCTTCGGCAGGCCCACGTCGAGGAGCACCAGATCGTACTCGGTGACCGTCAGGGCGTGGTCGGCCTCCTCCCCGGTGCGGGCGCAGTCGACCACGTGCGCGGCCTGGACCAGCGCGCGCGACACCGCTTCGGCCAGCATCACATCGTCTTCAACCAGCAATATGCGCAACGCGCCTCCCCCCGATCTCCGCCGCGCCGGATGGCGGCGGCCAGGCCTCTATTATTCGGCAGGCGGCGAACTTCGCGCAATATTCTCAACAGCTTGGAATCAGCCGTTGGTCAGGCTTTGTTCATCTTGATGTCAGTCTTCTGTAATCTCGTGGCCGCCCGTGCCTGCTTGAAATTCGCGAATGGACACTGCCGGACCCGGGGGGTAACCTCGCCGCCGATGGACATGCTCGGCCACTGGCTGGGAGAGGCCGCCGCGACCGCGCCCTATTCCTACGTCGCGGCTGCGACCATCCTCTGGTTCAGCGTCATCTATCTCGTGATTGCCGGCGGGGCCTATTGGCTCGTAATAGACCGCCTGCCGGAGTTCGTTACCGCGGATGGACGCACCCAGCGCCTGCGCCCGGGGCAGGTCCGGGAGGAGCTCATCCTCTCGGTGATCTCGATCCTGGTGTTTGCGGCGCAGGCGACCGGGCTGGTCTGGATGCTGCGCGCGGGCTGGCTCGAGATCGACTGGGCGCGCTCGCCGTGGCACCTGCTGTGGGAGCTGCCGGTGCTCTACTTCTGGAACGAAATCCACTTCTTCGCGGTGCACCGCCTGCTGCACTGGCAGCCGCTCTACCGCAGCATCCACATCTGGCACCACCGCTCGGTCGTCACGACGCCGTTCTCGGCCTACTGCTTCCACCCGGTCGAGTCGTTCCTGCTCGGCGCGGTGATGCCGCTCGCGCTGGTGTTCCACGCGTTCAGCCCGCTGGCGCTGATCGGGCTGACGATCATGAGCCTGCTCCTCAACGTGTCCGGGCACCTGCCGCACGAGCAGGTGCGAAAAGCCTTCGCGTTCCTCGTGCCGCACAGCCGCTACCATAACCGGCATCACCGGGACTTCCGCACCCACTACGGCTTCTCCTTCCCGCTGCTCGACCGGTGGTTCGGCGGGACCGGCGGCCGCGTCTCCCGCGCGGCCCCTTAGAGTCCCTAACACAATGAAACGCGCGATGCGCTGGCACGATTTTGGCTCAGGGCGCGAAGCGAGCCGCAGTCAATATGTCGAATTTGACAAGGGGAGCGACAAAGCCATGAGCCAAAATCGTGCCAGCCCCTGGATTGACATCGGATATTCGAGTGCCTGCGCCGGGGTTGCGGCCAAAATCGGCGCTTACTTTGTCGCTCGGCTTGCCAATATCGACATATTGGCCGCACCTCGCTTCGCGTCATCACCGATTTTGGCTCGCAACGCACGCGTGTTTCATTGTGTTAGGGACTCTTAGCACCATGCGCCTCCAGCACTTCGAGAACGTCTACATCACGGCGACCGGCGCCTTCTTTCCCGGGGAGGCGGTCGGCAACGACACCATTGACGACTACATCGCGCCGCTGAACGGCGCCTCGGCCCGCATCAAGCGCCGCATCCTCGCCGAGAACGGCATCGAGCGCCGCTACTACTCCATCGGGACCGACGGCGCCACGCGCTTCAGCACCACGCAGATGGCCGCGGAGGCGATTCGCTCCTGCCTCGCGGCGGCAAGCCTCGAAGCCGGGGACATCGACCTCCTGTGCACCGGCACCTCGGGCGGCGATGCGACGCTCCCCGGATTCGCGAACATGGTGCAGGGCGAGCTCGCCTGCCCGCCGCTCGCCACGAGCAGCCACTCGGGCGTGTGCACCGCGGGCGTCGCTGCGCTCCAGCACGCCGCAATGGCGCTCGAGTCGGGGCGCGCGAGCCGCGCCCTCGTCGCAACGAGCGAGGCGCCCTCGCGCCTCTTCAAGCGCTCGCGCTTCGCGAGCCGCGGCTATGACATCGATTTCGACGCCCACTTCCTGCGCTGGATGCTCTCCGACGCCGCGGGCGCCTGGCTGCTCGAGACCGAGCCGCGCGGCCCGCGGCCGTTGAAGCTCCTGGGCGTGCACCTGCGCTCCTTCAGCGGCGACTACCCCGTGTGCATGCAGGTCGGCCTCTCCTCCGGCGCCGGGAAGTCCTACCTCGACTATCCCTCCTTCGCGGACGCGGAGGCGGATGGCGCGTACGCGCTGCGGCAGAACATCCGGCTGCTGCCCAATCTCTTCGACATCGGCATCCACGAGTACGTCCGGCTGGCGCACGCGGGCTGGCTCGATCCGCGGCGCGTGGACCATTTCCTGTGCCACTATTCCTCGCAGCGCTTCGCGCCCGTGGTGCGGGACCTGCTGGTGAAGGCCGGGCTCGCCATCCCCGACGAGCTCTGGTACAGCAACCTGAAGACCCGCGGCAATACCGGCGCGGCTTCCATCTTCGTGATGCTGGATGACTTCCTGCGCGAGCGGACCGTGGGGACCGGGGAGCAGATCATGTGCTTCGTGCCGGAGTCGGGGCGCTTCACCGTGGGCTTCCTGCTGATGGAGGGCGCGGGCGAGGCGCCTGCCGCGGCCACGCGCACCAGCGCGGCCGAAGCGCCCCCGCTTCCCGAGCCGCCGCACGATCCCGCCGCCGCGACCGATCCCCTCATGCAGCGGCTGCTGCGGGAACTCGCGGACGTGTGGCACGACTACCGCTCGCGCGCGTGGCGGGCGCCGATCATCGCGCGCATCGTGCGCGGGGCCATGACGCACCGGGAGTTCGTGCGCTGGATGGAGGACTGGATCCCGCAGGTGCAGCAGGGCAGCATCTGGATGCGCAAGGCGGTGGCGAGCCTCGACGAGCGCTACGCCCGCCTGCGCGAGCTCGTCACCGCGCACGCGAACGACGAGCAGTACGACTTCAGGATGCTCTTCGACGACTACCGCCGCGCCGGCGGCCCGGTTACGCGCATCGAGGACCTGCGGCGCAACCCCGGGGGCGAAGCGCTCAACGCCTACCTGCACGCCCGCGCGGGGCAGACGAACCCGGTCGGGCTGCTGGGCTCGATCTACATCATCGAGGGCACCGGGCAGCGCATCGTGCCAGCGCTGCTGCCGGCGCTGCGAAGGCAGCTCGCGCTGCCGCTCGAGGCGATGCGCTTCCTGCACTATCACGGGGAGAACGACGTCAACCACCTCGCGCGCTGGCTCAAATGCGCGGGACTGGCGCTGGAAGCGGGCGGCGCGCAAGCGGCCGAGGACATCGTCGCGACCGCCCGCAGGACCGCGCAGCTCTACCTGATGCAGCTCGAGTCCATCAACTGAAGGGGGCGCCCGGATGCGCACGGCCGACTTCGAGTCCATGCAGCACGACCCGCGGGATCCGAACCCGTGGCTCGCGCTCTACTACGACCAGAGCACGCCGATCGATCCCGAGGTGAAGAAGGCGTGGCTCAAGGACTCGAGCTCGTGGTGCCGCCAGTTCGTGCTGCCGGTGGCGCGGCCGCTCGCGCGCGTCACGATTTCGCTGTTCCAGCTGCTGAAGATCGTCCTGCCCAATGCGTTCACGTCGTCGAAGCTGCTGCACCGGTTCCTGGCACGGGCGCTTGCGGCCTTCGTCACTCCCGAGGCGAACTGGCTGATCCTGCGGCATTTCCACATCGGGAGCGAAGTCCTCGACTTCATCGCGCGCAACTCGGGCGTTGCGAATATTCCGCTCAACCCGCTGCGCCCGACCACCCTCGCCGACCTGCGCAACGACACGTTCCTCCAGCACGACCTCAATCTCTACAACTTCGTGATCAACGTGAACCGGGCGCTGCGCGAGCGCAGTAACAGCCTCGCCCGCGTCGAGCGGCCCGATTTCGGCGGCATCACGGAGGGGAAGTTCGGCATCGAGAAGATGCCGGACCGCTGGCACAACTTCATCGACATGCAGACGGCGATCGAGCTGTTCACGCCGGCCTACCAGCTCTTCCTCACCGACAATGATTTCTGGCGCGCGTCCAATTCGCTGCAGCTCGACGAGACCATCGCGATCTACGTCGCGCGCATCCTCGACCAGCCGCAGAACCTCGTGCTCCTCAACAACAAGCACCCGCTCGTCCCGGAGCCGACCACGCGCGCCGGCTACCGCCTGGTGCTGCACGGCCTCGCCTCGGAGATGCTCTACGAGCTGCTGGTCCGCGCCAAGCGCGGAGCGCTCACTCCACCCGCGCCCCGGACTCCTTGACCATCTTCGCGTAGCGCGCGACCTCCGCCTTCAGGGCGGCGGCGAACTGCTGGGGCGTACTGGGCGTGAATGTCAGCGACTGCGCGTCGAGATTGGCCTTCACGTCCGGCAGCTGCAGGATGCGGTTCATCTCCTTGTTGAGCCGCGAGACGATGGCGGGCGGCGTGCCGGCGGGCGCGAAGAAGGAGAACCAGGTGTGATCGTCGAAGCCCGGGAATCCGGATTCCGCGACGGTCGGAACGTTGGGCAGGATCGGCGAGCGCGCGGCCGTCGTCACCGCGATGGGCTTCACCCGCCCGGACTTGAGATGCGGAATCGCCGGCGGTATGGTCGTGCAGCCAATCGGCACCTGGTTGCCGGCGATGGCCGCGGCCGCGGTGGGCGGGGTGTAGGGCACGTGCGTGACGCTCACCTTCGCGATCCGGAAGATCATCTCCATGTCGAGATGCGGCGTCGTGCCGATTCCGGATGAGCCGTAGTTGACCGGCGTGGTGCGCGCCATCGCGATGATTTCCTGCAGCGTGTTCGCCTTGACCGACGTGTGCGCCATGATGAGATTGGGCGTCGTCGGCCCCTGGATCACCGGAACGAAATCCGCCATCGCGTAGCCCGGGGTGCGGTAGAGGCTCACGTTCACCGCCATCGCGGAGCTATTCATGAGCAGCGTGTAGCCGTCGGCGCTCGCGCGCCGGGCTACCTGCGAGCCGATAGTGCCGCCGGCGCCGGGGCGGTTCTCGATCACCACGTTCTGGCCCAGGCTCTCCCCGAGCTTGGCGCCCACCAGCCGCGCCACGATGTCGGTCGAGGCGCCGGGCGGAAAGGCGACGATGATGCGGACCGGGCGGTTGGGATAGCCCGCCTGCGCGAGTGCGGCGCCCGCAAGCGCGGCCAGCAGGACCGCGGACAGGACGCGGGTCACGATGCTCATGGTCTCCTCCCCTTGTTGTGTGCACACATTCTAGCGGTCCGCTTCATAGCATAATAGCGGTCATGATGCAGGCCCCTCGCGTGAAGCCCACCGCCTCCCGCACCGCAATGCTCGTCCTCGGCGCAGCCTGCGCCCTGCTCTCCCGGGCCCTCCCCGCGGACGAAAGCATCCCGGAAAAGCCCACCTTCTCCGAGACCGAGATCCAGCAGATCCTCTCCCACGGGCCGTGGGGGGCGTATGCGCCGCCCGATCCGACCAACCGGGCTTCGGGCAAGCGCGAAGCGATCGAGCTCGGGATGCACCTCTTTTTCGATCAGCGCCTCTCCGGCAAGGGCACGGTGTCCTGCGGGACCTGCCACGTCCCGGAGCGCAACTGGACCGACAACGCGCGGCGCAGCACCGGCATGGCCGAGATGGACCGCAACACGCCGACGCTCATGAACCTGCACGGCGCGCGCTGGTACGGCTGGGACGGCGCCGCCGACTCCCTGTGGTTCATGAGCCTGCGCCCGATCCTCGACGAGCGCGAGCTGGCGGCGACGCCGGGCCACGTCGCGCAACTCGTTCGCAAGGACGACCAGCTCGCCTGCCGCTACCGCAAGGTGTACGGCGCCCCGCCCTCGCCCTCCGATGCCGACGCGGTGCTGGCGGACGTGGCCAAGGCGCTTGCCGCCTTCCAGGAGACACTCATGAGCGGCGCCACCCCCTTCGACAATTTCCGTGACGCGCTCGCGAAGGGGGCACCGGAATCCTCGTGGAATTACTCGGAGCCGGCGCAGCGGGGCTTGAAGCTCTTCATCGGCAAGGGCGGCTGCTCTGCATGCCACGCCGGGCCCAATTTCACCAACGGCGAGTTCTTCAACACCGGTCTCTCGCGCCCGGTCTCGCGCCGCTATCCAGATCCGGGCCGCCCGGCGGGCATCCGGCAGCTGCTGGAGAGCCGCTTCAACCTGCTGGGGAAATACAACGACGACGGATCAGGAGCGAGCGCGGTCCACACTCGGCGAGCATCGCTCGAGAAGGCGAGCGTGGGCGAATTCAAGGTGCCGTCGCTGCGCAACCTGCTGCTGACCTCGCCGTACGGCCGGGACGGCAACGTGGACACGCTCGCCGAGGTCGTTCGGCACTACGCCAGCCGCGATCCCGTGCGCATGCACGCGAAGGACGGGCAGCCCGCGCAGCCGCTCAACCTCACCGCGCGCGAGCAGAGCGACCTCGTCGTCTTCCTCGAGTCGCTCACCACCTTCTCCAATCCCTGGCGCCCCGAAGACGACGGCCACTGCCGCTAAAGGAATCCCCTCCTGCCGGAGGGTGAGGCGGGAATTCGAGGAGCATGTCTCCGAGCCGCCGAACGACCGCCGCGATGCAGCGCGGCGGGATGGGCGGGGTGGCGCGAAGCGCCGGGGTGGTGGGAGAGAACTTACACTCGCGCGAAATCCCTCTCATACAGCCCATCCAGCCGCGCGAGCACCTGCGGGGGAAGCGGCCCCATCGCTGCCGCGGCGATCGCCTCGTCGATGTGCTGCAGCTCCGCGCTGCCGATGATCGCGGCCGATACGTCCGGGTTCGACAGCACGAAGCGCAGCGCCACCTGCGCGCGCGTTCCGTGTCCCGTTCCGATCGCGTCGAACACCGCCTTGGCCTTGCGCTCGTCCTCGGCGACGCTCGTGTTCGCGGTGAGCACGCTCTCCCGCCCAGTGCGCTCGTCCGTGGCGATGACGCCGGCAGCGAAGATCCGGATCGCCATCACCGCGACGCCATGCGCGCGGCAGGCTTCGATCACGCCGTTGAAGTCGTGCCCGGTCCAGGCCTTGGGCATCTTCCGCGCCGCGCTGGGATTGAGCAGGTTGTAATAGACCTGGGCGGAATCGAAGCGCCCGCTGCGGATCACCTCGATGATCGAGGCGGCCTCGCCGATGGCGGTGATGCCCTTGTAGCGGATCAGCCCCTTCTCGCGCAGCCGGTCGAGCCCGTCGGCCACGCCGTTTTTACCCAGGATCTGCTCGACCGTCATCACGCGCCCACCCGGCTTCGAGCCGATGCGGTTGTGGAGCTGCAGCACGTCCACCGATTGACGCTTGAGCCGGGCGAGGCTTCCC
>DATBMB010000209.1:0-7133 GCA_036555035.1 Burkholderiales bacterium
GCAGGTCGAACATCGTGTTGAGCAGCGTGTGCTCCAGGATGGAGCGCAGTCCGCGCGCACCGGTCTTGCGCTCGAGCGCCCGGCGCGCCACCGACTTCAACGCTCCCTCGCGCACCTCGAGCTCGACCCCCTCCATCCCGAACATCTTGTGGAACTGCTTCAGCAGCGCGTTCCTGGGCTGCGTAAGTATTTGGATCAGGGCCGTTTCGTCGAGTTCCTCGAGGGTGGCGACGACCGGCAGCCGCCCCACGAACTCCGGGATCAGGCCGTACTTGATCAGGTCCTCGGGCTGGACCTCGCGCAGGACTTTCGTGATGTCCTTGCGGTTGTCGCGGGAGCGCACTTCCGCGCCGAAGCCGATGCCGCTCTTCTCCGAGCGCGCCCGTATGATGCGGTCGAGCCCGTCGAACGCGCCGCCGCAGATGAAGAGGATGTTCGTGGTGTCGACCTGGACGAACTCCTGGTTGGGGTGCTTGCGCCCGCCCTGCGGCGGCACCGAGGCGATGGTGCCTTCGATCAGCTTCAGCAGCGCCTGTTGCACGCCCTCGCCCGAGACGTCGCGCGTGATCGACGGGTTGTCGGACTTGCGCGAGATCTTGTCGATCTCGTCGATGTAAACAATGCCTCTCTGCGCCTTCTCGACGTCGTAATCGCACTTCTGCAGCAGCTTCTGGATGATGTTCTCGACGTCCTCGCCGACGTAGCCCGCCTCGGTGAGCGTGGTGGCATCCGCCATGACGAAAGGCACGTTGAGTAGCCGCGCCAGCGTCTGCGCGAGCAGCGTCTTGCCCGATCCGGTGGGCCCGACCAGCAGGATGTTGGACTTCGCGAGCTCGACGTCGTCGTTCTTGACGAGCGTCTTCAGCCGCTTGTAGTGGTTGTAGACCGCGACCGACAGGATCTTCTTGGCGAGGTCCTGTCCGATCACGTACTGGTCGAGGATCGCGCGGATCTCCTTCGGCACCGGGAGGTCGGATTTCGCGCCCTTGGTGCCGTGCTCGCCCTGGGTCTCCTCGCGGATGATGTCGTTGCACAGCTCGATGCACTCGTCGCAGATGAACACCGACGGCCCCGCGATGAGCTTGCGCACCTCGTGCTGGCTCTTCCCGCAGAACGAGCAGTAAAGCAGCTTCTCCCCGCCGGCCTTTTCACTCATGGGTCATCCCCGAGGTTGCGACGTCATTTTACGCTTTCGGCCCTGCTCACCAGGACCTTGTCGATGATGCCGTAGCCCTGCGCCTGCTCCGCGGAGAGGAAGTTGTCGCGGTCGGTGTCGCGCTCCACGGTCTTCAGGTCCTGTCCGGTGTGCTTCGCGAAGATCTCGTTCAGCTTCGCCTTGCGGTTGAGGATCTCCCGCGCATGGATCTCCACGTCGGAGGCCTGGCCCTGGAAGCCGCCCATCGGCTGGTGGATCATCACCCGCGAGTTCGGCAGGCAGAAGCGCTTGCCCTTGGCGCCGGCCGCGAGGAGCAGCGCCCCCATGCTCGCCGCCTGCCCGATGCACAGCGTCGAGACGGCGGGCTTGACGAACTGCATGGTGTCGTAGATCGCGAGCCCGTCGGACACCGATCCGCCCGGTGAATTGATGTAGAAGGAGATCTCCTTGTCCGGGTTCTCCGACTCCAGGAACAGGAGCTGCGCCACGATCAGGTTGGCCGTAGTCTCGGTCACGGGTCCCACCAGGAACACCACGCGCTCCTTCAGCAGGCGCGAATAGATGTCGTAGGCGCGCTCCCCGCGACCGCTCTGCTCGATCACCATCGGGATCAGGCCGAGTCCCCGCGGTTCGCTGTAATGTGCCATTTACTGTTTCCCCATCAATTCGTCGAAATCAACCTTCCGGTCCGTCACGCTGGCGACGCCGAGCGCCCAGGCAACGACGTTGTCCTCCAGCGCCGCGGACTCGATGTCGCGCAGCCGCTCCGGCGCGGCGTAGAACCACTTCACCACTTCCTCGGGGCGCTCGTAGCTCGCGGCCTGCTCCTCCACCTGCTTGCGCACCTGCTCGGGCTTCGGGTAGAGGTTGTGCAGCTTCACCAGCTCGCCGAGGATCAGCCCCAGGGTCACGCGGCGCCGGGCCTGCTGCTCGAAGAGGTTTCCGGGCAGCGGTGTCTCCGCGGTCACCTTGACGCCGCGGGCGGCCAGCTCCTGCCGCGCGCCGGCCTGCAGTCGTTCGATCTCCATCTGAACCAGCGAGCGCGGCGCCTCGAGGCGCGTGGCATCGAGGAGCGCCTGCATGACCTGGTCGCGCAGGCGGCTTCTCAGCTTGGCGGCCACCTCGCGCTCCAGGTTGGCCCTGACCTCGGCGCGCATCCGGGCGAGGTCCCCGTCGGCGACGCCCAGGCTCTTTGCAAATCCGGCATCCACCTCCGGCAGGCGCGGCGCCGCCACCTGCTTCAACGTGACCTCGAAACGCGCGGTCTTGCCCGCCACTTCCCGCCCGTGGTAGTCGTCGGGAAAGCGCACATCGAAGGATTTCGTCTCCTCGGGCTTCATGCCGGCCACGCCGCCCTCGAAATCCGGCAGCAGCCGCCCTTCGCCCAGCACCGCCTGCTGGCCGCTCCCGGTCGATCCCGGGAAATCCGCGCCGTCAATGGTGCCGCGGAAATCGATCGTGACGCGATCGCCGGTCTGCGCGGCGTGCTCGACCGGCTCGTAGCGGGCGCGCTGCTTGCGCATGATCTCCAGCGTCTTGTCCACCTCGGTCTCGCCGACCTCGAGTGTCGGTCGCTCGATCGGCCTGCCCGCGATCTCGCCGACGGTCACCTCGGGATAAATCTCGAAGGTCGCGCGATACTGGAACTCCGCCGCGCCGTCCGCCGGGGACGCCAGCTCGAACTTCGGATAGCCCGCGACCCTCAGGTTCTGCTGGCGCACTGCCTCCCCGAAGCTCTTCTGCATCGCGTCGCCCAGCACTTCCTGCCGCACCTGCGGGCCGTAGTGCTGCTCGACCACCTTGAGCGGCACCTTGCCGGGGCGGAAGCCGTGCATCTTCACCGTGCGCGACAGGCGCTTCAGCCGGCTCTCGACCTCGTTGTCGATGTCGGTCGCGGGCAGCGACACGCTCAGTCTGCGCTCGAGCGCGCTCAACGTTTCCAAGTTCGCCTGCATCCCCGTTGCGTGAAGGTTCGGTTCGACCGCCTGCGCGCGGGCAACCCGCCGCAGAACGGCGTCATGAAGAGCGGACCGGGCGCCCCGGCGCCGTTTCGCACCACGCACACCCGACCGTGGTGCGAAAGGAGGGACTCGAACCCCCACGCCTTGCGGCGCCAGAACCTAAATCTGGTGCGTCTACCAATTCCGCCACTTTCGCGACTTTCCGATTGTAATATAATCACGTGCCCGCCGAAAGCTTGCAAGTTGTCTTAACGTTCACGCGCAAC
This sequence comes from Burkholderiales bacterium, assembly GCA_036555035.1. Lineage (GTDB taxonomy): Bacteria > Pseudomonadota > Gammaproteobacteria > Burkholderiales > SG8-41 > SG8-41. The sequence continues at coordinate 3,384 of DATBMB010000209.1, forward strand.
AACCTGAACTATAAAGCATATTGCGCAGCAGCAAATGGGGGTAGCTCATTACGAAAACTTCCCGGTCGGATCGCTCCTTCTGCCCCGCAAATTTCGCGGTCCGATCGCCCTGATTTACCGCTTCGCGCGGGAGGCCGACGATCTTGCGGACGAGGGCGAGCTCCCGGCGCCCGCCCGGCTCGAGCAGCTGGAGCGCTTCCGAGAGCAACTGCGCCGGATCGAGCGCGGAATTTCCCCTGACATCCCCTGGTTCGCTGCGCTGGGCGCCGCCATTCGCGAGCACGGCCTGCCTGTAGCGGCGTTTTCGGATCTCCTTTCAGCCTTCGCGCAGGACGTCACGCAGAAGCGCTACGCCAATATCGCCGGGGTGCTCGATTACTGCCGGCGCTCGGCGAATCCCGTGGGCCGTCTGCTGCTGCATCTCTTCCGCAGCACGAGCGAGCAGAACTTCAGCTGGTCGGACTCGATTTGCTCGGCGCTGCAGCTCGTGAATTTCTGGCAGGATGTGGCGATCGACTTCGCCAAGGGCCGCGTCTACCTGCCCCAGGACGAAATGAAGCGTTATGGCGTCAGCGAACAGCACATTGCCGGCCGGCGGTGCGACGATGCATGGCGAGCGCTCATGCAGTCCCAGATCGACCGCGCACGCGGTATGCTCAAGGCAGGCGAGCCCCTGGGGCGGGCGCTTCCCGGGCGCATCGGGCTGGAGATCCGCGCGACCGTGCAGGGGGGGCTGCGCATCCTGGAGAAGCTGGAGAGCGCACATTGCGACATGTTCAACCAGCGCCCGGCACTGAAGTGGCACGACTGGCCGCTGATCCTGGCGCGCGCCCTCTGATGGATCCGCACGAGTATTGCCGGTCCAAGTCGGCTCAAAGCGGCTCGAGCTTCTATTACAGCTTCCTGTTCCTGCCGGAGGAGCGCCGCCGCGCGATCACGGCGCTCTATGCGTTCTGCCGCGAGGTGGACGACGTCGTGGACGACTGCTCCGACCCCGCGACCGCGCGCGCGACGCTCGGCTGGTGGCGGAATGAGCTCGCCGCGGCCTTCCACGGGACGCCGCAGCACCCGGTGACACGCGCCCTTGCGGAAATCGCGCCGCGCTTCAACCTGGCGGAGGCGCGGCTCGCCGAAATCATCGACGGCATGCTGATGGACCTCGAATACAACCGCTATCCCAGCTTCGAGGTGCTGCGGCAGTACTGCCACCGCGTAGCGGGAGTGGTGGGATTGCTCTCCGCGGAGATCTTCGGCTACCAGGACCCGCGCACGCTGGAGTACGCGGCCAATCTCGCCCTGGCGTTCCAGCTCACCAACATCATCCGGGACGTGGGCGAGGACGCGCGCCGCGACCGCATCTACCTGCCGCTCGACGAACTCGAGCGCCATGGGGTCAGCGTGGCGGACATCGCCGCGGCGCGCGAGACGGAGAACTTTCGCCTCCTGATTGAATTCCAGATCGAGCGCGCGCTCGGATTCTACCGCGAGGCGTTCGCCAAGCTGCCGGCCATCGACCGCCGCGCCCAGCGCGCCGGCATCGTCATGGCGGCGATCTACCGGACGCTGCTGGAGGAGATCCGGCGCGACGGCTGCCGCGTCCTCACGCGCCGCACCGCGCTCACCCCCGTCCGCAAGCTGTGGATCGCCTGGCGAACCTGGATCAGGGGATGACACCATGGATCTGCAATTGAAGGGAAAGACCGCGCTGATCACGGGCGCGAGCATGGGCATCGGCCGCGCCATCGCCCGGGCGCTCGCGGCCGAGGGCGCAAAGCTCGCCGTGCTGGCGCGTCGCCGGAATCTGCTCGAGGAGCTGTCACGCGAGATCACCGCCGCGGGCGCGCCCGCCCCGGAGATCATCGAGGCGGACGTCATGCCGGAAGGCGCCGCGGAGGAAATCGCGGCCGAGGCGCGCAGGCGGCTGGGCTCGGTCGACATCCTGGTCAATTCCGCGGGCGGCAGCCAGCCGGCGCTTCCCATCAATGCACCGGAGTCGAAGTGGGCGGAGGCGATGACGCTCAACTTCATCCGCGTGCGGCAGCTCACGCACGCGCTGCTGCCCGGCATGATCGAGCAGCGATGGGGGCGCGTGATCAACATCTCGGGCAAGTCGGAGCCCGAGGGGCTGATCGCCGCGACGCCGGCCAAGGCGGCCCTGCACGGGTGGTCGAAAGGCCTGTCGCGCGAGGTCGGAAAGCACGGCATCACGGTCAACTGCATCCAGCCCGGCCGCATCATGAGCGAGCAGATCCGCCGCAAGTACAGCCCGGAGTTCCGCGCCCGGCAGTCCGCCGAGGAGATCCCGGTCGGGCGCTACGGCGAGCCCGAGGAGCTTGCGAGCCTCGCGGTTTTCCTCGCCTCGCCCGTCGCGCGCTACATCACGGGGACGGTAATGCCGGTGGACGGCGGGCTGCGGCGCTTCGCGTTCTGACCTTTGGCCGTATAATCCGCCGAGCTTTCCGGGAGATTCCGTATGCAGACGAAGATCCCATGCGTGATCATGCGCGGAGGCACCTCGCGCGGACCATTCTTCCACGCCTCCGACCTGCCGGCCGACATACCGACGCGCGACGCCGTGCTGCTCGCGGTCATGGGCTCGCCGCACGAGATCCAGGTGGACGGCATCGGCGGCTCGCACTCGGTGACGAGCAAGGTCGCGATCATCAGCAAGTCGAAGCATCCCGCTGCGGACGTGGATTACCTCTTCGCGCAGGTGCAGATCAACGAGCGGTTCGTGGATACCAAGCCCAATTGCGGCAACATGCTGGTGGCGGTGGGGCCGTTCGCGATCGAAACGGAGCTTGTTCCGGCAAAGAACGGCGAGACGACGGTGCGCATCTTCAACGTCAACACCCAGTCATTGGTCGATTCCATCGTGCAGACCCCGGGCGGACAGGTCACCTACGCCGGCGATGCGGCGATCGACGGTGTTCCCGGGACGGCGGCCCCCGTCAAGCTCAACTTCAGGAGCGCAATCGGGTCCGTCACCAAAAAGATGCTGCCCACCGGCAGGCCGCTCGACGTGATCGACGGCGTCGAAGCGAGCTGCGTGGACATCGCGATGCCGGTGGTCCTGATGCGCGCGGAAGCCTTCGGCAAGACCGGCCATGAGACTGCGGTCGAACTGGACGCAGACCGCGACCTCATGAGCCGCATGGAGGCGATCCGGCGCAAGGCCGGCGCGCTCATGGGCATGGGTGACGTCTCGGGACGGGTGGTGCCGAAACTGGCGTTGCTGGCGAAGCCGCGCAAGGGTGGCGCCATCGCCTCGCGCTTCTTCGTGCCCGAGACCTGCCACAAATCGCACCCGGTCACCGGAACGGTGTGCATCACCTCGGCCTGCGCCATCCCCGGCACGGTGGCGGCGAGAATCGCGCCCCTGCCGACGGCGCCGCAGGGCATCGTCCGGATCGAGCACCCCTCCGGCATGATCGTCATCGACCTCGACGTCGATCTTGCCGGCGGCCGCCAGGAATTGCGCCGCGCCGCGCTCGTGCGCACGGCACGCCGTATTTTCGAGGGATACGTGCACGTCCCGGAGCAGGTCTGGCAGGGGGTCAAGCGCTCCGACCGGACGACGGCAGCAGTCGCTTAGCACGGGCATTCTGAATCCCGCATGAACGTTGCCGTCATCGGCGGAGGCTACGCCGGAATGGCGGCCGCCGTGACGCTTGCCGAGCGCGGCGTGCCGGTCACGGTCTTCGAGGCCGCGAGAACCCTGGGCGGACGCGCGCGCCGCGTCGAGCATCG
>DATBMB010000225.1:0-8794 GCA_036555035.1 Burkholderiales bacterium
GACGGCCTGAAGCGCCTGCTCCTCGAATCGGGCATCGATCCCGAGCGCGAGGTGGCCATCAGCCCCGTACCCGGGGCCGCGGGCCCCGGAGTCTCTTTCGGCGTGGCGGCGGCGATGGCGCTCGAAGCGGGAAAGCTCGACGGCTTCTGGGCGAACGGCATGGCCGCGGAGATCGCGGTGCGTAACGGCACCGGCACGCTGGTGCTGGATGCGCGACGCGGGGATGGCCCGCCGGGCGCGCGCGACTACACGTTCCCGGCGCTCGTGGCCACCCAGAACAAGGTGGATGAGGAGCCCGATCTCGTTGCGGCGGCGGTGCGCGCGCTCGTCGCGGCGCAACGGGCCCTCAAGCTCGAGCCGGAGCGCGCGACCGCGGTCGGCAGGAAATTGTTTCCCGAAGCCGAAGCCGGCCTCATCGCCGAGCTCATCCGGCGCGATGCGCCGTTCTACGATCCCGCCATTTCTCCGCGGTCGGTCGCAGCCCTGAACGGCTTCGCGAAGGATCTCGGAATCCTTTCCGCGGCGGCGACCTACGACCAGGTCGTCGCAACGGGATTCCGGCACCTCTGGAATGGCTAGCGATCGCATCCTGATCGCCGGCGCCGGTCCGGTCGGCGCCGTGACCGCGCTGGCGCTCGCGCAACATGGATTCCCGGTCACGGTGCTCGAGGCCGAGGCGCAGGTCGCCGACGCGCCGCGCGCCGCGACGACGCATCCGGCGACCCTGGAGCTGCTCGCCGGCCTGGGCCTCGCCGAGGACGTGATCCGGCTCGGCCTCACCGCCCGCACGTTCCAGTTCCGGGACCGCCCCAGCGGTGCGCTCATTGCCGAGTTCGATCACGAGATCCTGCGCCAGGACACGCGTTATCCGTTCGTCGTGCAGTGCGAGCAGCACAAGCTCGCGCGGCTCGCGCTCGAGAAGCTGCAAGCGCTTCCGGGTACGGACGTGCATTTTTCGGCGCGGGTCGCCGCCGTGGAAGCGCGCCGCGGCGGCATCGAGCTTGCCGTCAAAACCCGCGCGGGCAGCAGGAAATTCCGGGGCGCCTTTCTCATCGGGGCGGACGGCGGCCGCAGCACGGTCAGAAAGAGCATGGGCATCCCGTTCGAGGGCTACACCTGGCCGGAGCGCTTCATCGTGCTCACCACGCGGTTCGACTTCGAGCGGGAGCGCGGCTACTGCTACCGCAACTACCTCTCCGATCCCGACGAGTGGGCGAATCTCTTCAAGGTGGCGGGTGATGATGGCAAGGGGCAGTGGCGCGTGGTCTTTCCCACGCGCGAGGAGGAGTCCGACGCCGAGGCGCTGAGCGACGCCGGGGTGCAGCAGCGGCTACAGCGCTTCTTCCCGAAGCCCGCGCCCTACGAGGTCGTGCACCGCAACCTGTACAAGGCGCACCAGCGCGTTGCCAGGACGTTCCGCAAGGGCCGGGTGCTGCTGGCGGGAGACGCCGCGCACGTCAACAACCCGATCGGCGGGCTGGGTCTCAATTGCGGCATACACGACGGCGTCGAGCTGGCGGAGCGGCTCGCCCGCCATTGCGGCGGGAGCGGCGAGGACGAGCTCGATCTCTACGACCGCCGCCGCCGCCCGCTCAACATCGAGTTCGTCCAGTCGCAGACCGTCAACAACAAGAAGCGGCTGGAGGAAAAGGATCCGGCCGTGCGCGCGGCCAATTTCGAGCAGCTGCGCCAGACGGCGGCCGACCCGGCGCGCCACCGCCAGTTTCTCCTGCGCACCTCGTTGATCGAGAGCGTGCGCAAGGCGGCGCTCATCACATGACCTTGTACAAGGTGTGGCGGCGATTGCGCGTGTGGGGCCGCACGTGGGTCGGCCAGCGTCCGGAATCGACCGCTTTCGCCCATGCCGGGCTCACCAGCACCTCCGGGCTCTCGAGCTCATAGACCGCGGCATAGCGGGGCGCGCCCTGCGGATCGATGGTCCGGGTCTCGCCGCCCATGGTGATGCGAAGCGTGTCGAGCTTGACGCGCGTCGCCGAGATCACGCCCGGCACCTTGGTAATGAGCGGAATGTGCTCCCGGTCGTAGACCTCGTTGAAGAGGGCTTCCTTGTCGGGATCGACGTCCATGGCGGCCGTGAAGATCCATTTGCCGGTGATGGGCATGGCGTGCGTCTCCCTCTTCAGCCGTCCTGCGCGTAACGCGGGCTACTGGATCCTGATGTTTGCCGAGGCGACCACCTTGGCGAGCTCGGCGTACTGCTTGTGGAACCGGTCCCTGAACGCCTCGGGCGTGGATGGCGGCAGCGGCTCCGAGCCGTCGGCGGCCAGCAGCCTGACCGTTTCCGGCGAGTTCATGCTCTGGCTCACGATGGCGTTGATCTCCCGGATGATGCCCTGCGGCGTTCCGGCGGGCGCGAAGTAGCCGTAGCTGTTGGCGAGCTCGAAGCCCGGCACGCCCGCCTCCGAGACCGTGGGCATCTCGGGAAATACACGCCCGCGCCGCGGGCTGGTGATCGCGAGGCCGCGCAGCCTTCCGCTCTTCATGTGCACGCCGCTCGTGACGATGTTGGAGAACGTCATGTTGATCTGCCCGCCCAGCAGATCGATCACCGCGGGCGCGGCGCCCTTGTACGGCACGTGCAGGATGTCCACCCCGGTCATGAGCTTGAAGCGCTCCCAGCCGATATGGCCGGTGGTTCCGAGCCCCTGCGAACCGTAGCTCAGCGCGCCCGGCTTGCTCTTCGCGAGGGCGATCAGCTCCTGGACCGATTTCGCCGGCACCGACGGATTCACCAGCAGCACGTACGGCTGCGTCGTCAACTGCACGATCGGGATGAAGACCTTGCGCACGTCGTAGGCGGCCCGCTTGAACACGCCGTTCAGCATGAGCGTGTCGGATGCGCCGAGCAGCGTGTAGCCGTCCGGGGGAGCGTGCGCCACGATATCCATGCCGACGACCGTGCCGCCGCCGGGCCGGTTGTCCACGATGACCGATTTTCCCCAGCGCTCGGTGAGCTTCTGGGCCCCGAGGCGGGTCATGGTGTCGAGACCCCCGCCGGGCGCGATTCCGATCACGATCCGCACCGGCTTGCGCGGATAGTCACCCGGCTTCTCCTGCGCCCAGGCCGCGGCCGCGACGCATGCAAGAAAGAAAAACCCCGCGCATGCGGGGTTCATTGCCCGGTTCAACACGATCAGACGGGAACCGGTTCTTCCTGGGTGCCCGTCTGCGGGGCTGCCTGCCGCCCTTCTGCTTTCTTCCTGGCGGCTTCGGCCCTGGCCAGCTCGGCCTCCTTCAGCTCCTTCTCCATCTGCTCCATGCGGTGTATCCAGGCAAGGCGATCGTGATACTCGAAGCACATGGCGCACCTCCTTCCAGGTTGGACCCGTGACGATGTGACGCCGGGATAGTTTACGCCTCAACGCATCAATTTAGTAAACTGGGCCGCCTCCCACCCTATCTCATGCACCAACGCCGCTTCCGCCGCGCCGCAAATCCGGGGTTCACGCGCCGCGCGCTGCTGTCACTTCTTCGAGCGTCCCTCCTGCCCCTCGCGGTTCTAACCAGCGCTCATGCGGAGGAATCCCCGACATTCCCCCAGGTGTGGCTCAACCCCGGATTCTTTTCCTGGCATTTCGATCGCAGCAAGGATTTCCGGGAGGACAATTGGGGCGTGGGCGCTGAAGTGGTGATCGTCCCCGAGCACGCCGTGATGGCGGGCACCTTCATCAACAGCGACGGAGACCACAGCCGCTACGCCGCGTACCAGTGGCGGCCGCTGCGCTGGCAGCCCTACGGCGTCGACGTCAGCGCGGGCATCGCGCTCGGCGCTTTCGACGGATACGCGAAGGTGAACGACGGCGGCTGGTTCGTGGCGCCGTTGCCGCTGCTGGCCGTCGAGGGAAGATACCTGGGAATGAATTTCACCGTCGTGCCGACCATCGAGGACAAGGTCAACGGCGCGTTCATAATCCAGATCAAGCTCCGCGTGTGGTAGCGCGCGCCCTGCAACTGCTGGTCCCGCTCGCGTTGGCGGCCTGCGCTGCCCCGGCCCCCAACCCGGTCGAGACCCGTGAAGACGGTCCGCGCATCGCGGTCTACCTGGTGGCCCACGCCAAGCACTCGGGGATTGCGATCCGGCGCGCCGATCTTCCGGCCGGACTGTGGCCCGAGCGCCGGGATTTCCCGCAGGCCGACTTTCTCGAGGTCGGCTGGGGCGATCGCGACTACTACTACGGACGCAACCAGGGATTCACGGACAAGCTGAGGGCGGTGTTCGCGCCCAACAATCCGAGCGTGATCCACGTGGTCGGCGTGCGGGGCACGCTCCCGCAGAATTTCCCCGCGAGCGAGATCATCGAGGTCACCCTGTCGCGCGACGGCTTCGAGCGCCTGATCCGCTACATCCACGATGCGTACGACCGCGCGGGCGTCGCCGTCGTTGCGCCGCTCGGCCCGGGGCTCTACGGCGACAGCCGGTTCTACCCGGGACGGGAGACCTTCAACCTGCTGCGCACCTGCAACGTCTGGACGGCGCGGGGGCTGCGCGGTGCAGGGCTCCCGATCGAAGACTCGATCACGCTGGGAGGATTGCTGTCCCAGGCGCACGAGATCGGCAAGGTGATCCAGCGCGCCCGCGAGTAGGTCCCCTGACGAACTATCATACGCACCATGTGCGGCCGCTACTCCCTCCATACCCATCCGGAGGTCATCGCGCTTTACTTCAAGCTCGGGCTCGTGCCTGAGATCACCCCGCGCTACAACATCACGCCCGGCACCAACGTCCTCATCGTCCGCCAGGATCCGGAGAAGGGGCGCGTCGCCGACCTCTATCGCTGGGGACTCATCCCCGGCTGGGCGAAGGATCCGGCGATCGGCAACAAGCTTGCGAACGCGCGCGCGGAGACGGTTGCGGAAAAACCCTCGTTCCGCAGCGCGTTCAAGCGCGGGCGGTGCCTCATTCCGGCGAGCGGCTTCTACGAGTGGAAAGCCGTCGCGGGCCGCAAGCAGCCGTACTACGTCCGTCCGATCGGCGCGGATCTCTTCGCCTTTGCGGGCCTGACCGAGCGCTGGATGGGCCCCGAGGGGCCGGTGCATACCTGCACCATCATCACGACCGATGCGAACGATCGGATGCGCGACATTCACAATCGCATGCCGGTGATCCTCGCCCCCGAAGACCACGTGGCTTGGCTCGACCCCGCCAACCAGGCGACCGAGAAACTGAAGGCGCTGCTGAAACCCAGCCCCTCCAAACTAATGGCGGCGCACCCGGTCAGCACCCGCGTCAACACGCCGAAGAACGACGAGCCGGCGCTTATAGAGCCTCTCGAATCAGCCGCTTAGCACGGCCACCGCGCGGCGCTTGTCCGGGTGCGGAGGGATGGTGTATATATATACACCTACTGCTCCCCCTGCCCCATGGAACCCCTCACCCCGCGCCAGGCAAAGATCCTGCAGCTCGTCCGGGACGCGATCGAGCACAACGGCTATCCGCCCACGCGTGCCGAGATCTGCGGCGCGATGGGCTTCAGCTCACCCAACGCCGCGGAAAAGCACCTGCGCGTGCTCGAGCGCAAGGGCGCCATCCGGATCGACGGCTCCCATCGCGGCATCCGCCTGAAGACCGACGCGGGCCTGCCCCTGATCGGCCGCGTCGCTGCCGGCAGCCCCATCCTCGCCGAGGCGAACGTCCAGGCGCGCTATCGCGTGGATCCGGCCCTCTTCAAGCCGCGCGCCGATTATCTCCTCAAGGTGCGGGGCTCGAGCATGCGCGACGCCGGCATCCTCGACGGCGACTTGCTCGCCGTGCACGCCACGCATGAGGCGCGCTCCGGGCAGATCGTGGTCGCCCGCCTGCACGACGAGGTGACGGTCAAGCGCTACAAGCGCAACGGCTCTCGTATTCAGCTCCTGCCGGAAAATCCCGACTTCAAGATTATTGAAGTGGATCCACGCCGCGACGCCCTGGCGATCGAAGGCATCGCGGTCGGAATCATCCGCAGCGGCAGGACACTATGAGCGCGCTGGCGGAAATCCTGTCCCATCCGGCGATCTGGCGTGGCAACGCGCTGGGTAGCGTCGCGACGCCGGGCGTGCCGACGGGATTTCCCGCGCTCGACGCGGAGCTGCCGGGCGGCGGCTGGCCGGCCGCGGCGCTGACCGAGATCCTGCCGCGGCACGAGGGGATCGGGGAGCTGCGCATCCTCGGGCCCGCGCTCGCGGATCTCTCGGCGCGCGGTCGCTGCCTGGCGTGGATCGCCCCGCCCTACCTGCCGTACGCGCCGGCCCTGCAGGCCGCGGGCATCGATCCTGCGCGGCTGCTGGTGGTGAGGACGCGTTCGCCGCGCGAAACCCTGTGGGCGGTCGAGCAGGCGCTGCGCTCGAACGCCTGCGGCGCCGTGCTCGCCTGGCCGCAGAAAATCGCCTGGCCCGAGGCTCGCCGCCTGCAGCTCGCGACCGAGGGTAGCCAGGCGCTCGCCGTCCTGTTCCGTCCGCCGCGCGCAGCCGGCGAAGCCTCGCCCGCCGCGCTACGCCTCGCCCTCGAGACCTGCGAGGGCGATCTCGCCGTGCGCATCCTGAAGCGCCGCGGCGCCGTGCTCGGCCGGCCGATCCGGCTGCATCCCGCGCCGGTCGTGAACCGGCGCCGACCGGGGTTCCACCATGCTGTGGACCGCCCTCTATTTCCCGCTCTTCCCGCTCGAATCGTTCCTGCCGGCATCAGCGCGCTCTGAACCGTGGGCCGTCGCCGACGGCGCGCACGTCGCGATCTGCAACGGGCAGGCCCGCGAGAAGGGCATCCGGCCGGGAATGAGCCTCGCCACTGCGTGCGCGCTCGCGCCGGCGTTGAATCACCGGCAGCGCGATCCGGCGGCGGAAGCCGCGGCGCTCGGACAAATCGCGGCGTGGGCGGTGCAGTTCACGCCCGCCGTCACGCTCCAGCCGCCGCGCGGGTTGCTGCTGGAGGTCGAGGGCAGCCTGCAGCTCTTCGGCGGCATCGGGAAAATCCTCGAAGCGATCAAGCGCGACGTTGCCGACATGGGGTTCACCGTATCGGTTGCCTGCGCCCCCACGGCGGCAGCGGCGTGGCTGCTCGCGCGCGGCGGGGCCGAGCGGGTCTTCGCCGGGAGCCGCGCCATCCGGGAGGCGATCTCGCCGCTTCCCGTCCGCGTGCTCGACTGCGACGCCCAGGCGCTCGAGACGCTCTCCGCGATCGGCGCGAGATCGCTCGGCGACCTGCTCGATCTTCCGCGTGACGGCACGGCGCGGCGCTTCGGGCAGCATGTGCTCGACCAGCTCGACCGGGCGCTCGGTCATCTGCCCGAAGCGCGCGTGTTCTTCACCGCGCCACCGCGCTTCGATGCGGCGCTCGAGCTGGCGGCCGGCGTCGCGAGCGCCGAAGTGCTGCTCTTCCCGGCAAAGCGGCTGCTGACTCAGCTCGCGGGCTTTCTCGCCGCGCGCTGCGCCGGCATCCAGCGCTTCCGGCTCGTGCTCGGGCACGAGGACGCGCCGGAGACCGCGCTCGAGATCGGGCTCGCCACCCCCTCGCGTGATGCCGGGCGCTTCGTCATCCTCGCGCGCGAGCGGCTCGCGGCGACGAGCCTCCCGGCGCCGGTCACGCGGGTGCGGCTGGAAGCAGGCGAAATACTCACGCTCGCGGGAGCGAGCGGCGCCCTCTTCCCCGACCGCACGAGCGACGCCGGGGAATGGGCGCGGCTCGTCGAGCGCCTGGGCGCGCGGCTCGGGCAGGAGGCCGTGCACGGGCTTGCGCCGCGCGCCGAGCACCGCCCGGAGCGCGCGTGGCAGGCGACCGCGCCCGGAGCAGTCGCCGCGCAGGCCGCGCGCTCGCCGCGCCCGCTGTGGCTGCTCGAGCGGCCGCGCCCGCTCGCCGAGATGGACTCGAAGCCCCAGTACCACGACGGCCCGCTCGCCCTCATCGCCGGCCCCGAGCGCATCGAGTCGGGCTGGTGGGACGGCGACGACGTGAAGCGCGACTATTTCATCGCGCAGACACCCGACCACGCCACGCTCTGGGTCTACCGCGAGCGCCGGCAGCCGGGCGGCTGGTTCCTGCACGGCATCTTCGGATAAAGGTGTCAGGAACCTTTTCTAGGCGCTCTGCAGAAAAGGTTCCTGACACCTTTTTCGCCCATGCTTCCCACATACGCCGAGCTGCACTGCCTGACCAATTTCTCGTTCCTGCGCGGGGCGTCGCACCCGGAGGAGCTCGCCGCGCGCGCGGCGAAGCTGGGCTATACGGCGCTCGCCGTCACCGACGAATGCTCGCTGGCGGGGGTCGTGCGCGCCCATGTCGCCGCGAAGGAGCACGGTATCAAGCTCATCATCGGCGCCGAGTTCAGGCTCGCGGGCGGGCCGAAATTGGTGCTGCTCGCAACCGACCGTGAGGCCTACGGCAACCTGTCGCAGCTCATCACCGCGGCGCGGCGCCGCAGCCAGAAGGGCAGTTATCGCATCGCCTGGGACGACCTTGATACCGGCGTTCCCGGTTGCCTCGTGCTGCTCGTTCCCGACGAGCAGCCGAAGCCCGAAGACGCGCAGCGCCTCGCGCGCGCCTTCCCCGGCCGCGCGTGGATCGCCGCAGAGCTCCACTGCGGGCCGGACGACCGGGCGCGGCTCGAAGTGCTGCTCGATCTCGGCCGCGCTGCCGGGCTTCCAATCGCCGCGGCCGGCGATGTGCACATGCACGTGCGCTCGCGCCGGGCGTTGCAGGACACGCTGACCGCGATCCGGCTGCGCACCACCGTTGCGGAAGCGCGCGGCGCGCTCTACCCCAACGCCGAGCGGCACCTGCGGATGCGCATGCGGCTCGCGC
>DATBMB010000229.1:0-4122 GCA_036555035.1 Burkholderiales bacterium
GGAAGTACCGCGCATCACCAAGATCACGGTGAACATGGGCGTGGGCGAGGCGGTCGCGGACAAGAAGATCATGGACAACGCGGTCGGCGATCTCACCAAGATCACCGGCCAGAAGCCGATCGTCACCAAGGCGCGCAAGTCGGTCGCCTCATTCAAGGTGCGCGATGGCCAGCAGGTGGGCTGCAAGGTGACGCTGCGCGGCGCGCGCATGTATGAGTTCCTGGACCGGTTGATCAACATCGCCATCCCGCGCATTCGCGACTTTCGCGGATTGCCGACCCGCTCGTTCGACGCGCAGGGCAACTACTCGCTCGGCGTGCGCGAGCAGATCATTTTCCCGGAGATCGCCTACGACGCGATCGACCAGGTGCGCGGCATGGACATCACGATCACGACGACGGCGAAGGACAGCAAGCAGGGCAAAGCGCTGCTGGAAGCCTTCAATTTTCCGTTCCGACGCTAAAGGTTCATCAATGGCCAAGACCAACATGATCGAACGCGAGAAACGCCGCGCCAAGGTTGCGAAGAAGTACGCCGCCAAGCGCGCCGCGCTCAAGGAGCGGATCCGCGATCCGAAGAACAGCCTGGAGGACCGCCAGGCGGCGCAGGCCAAGCTTCAGGCGCTGCCGCGGGACGCGAACCCGATCCGCAAGCGCAATCGCTGCGCGATCACCGGGCGCTCGCGCGGCGTGTATCGCAAGTTCGGTCTGTCGCGCACCAAGCTGCGCGAGGCCGCGATGCGCGGCGAAATTCCCGGGCTGAGCAAGGCGAGCTGGTGAGGGCCGAGCAACCATGAGCATGACCGATCCGATTGCCGACCTCCTGACGCGCATCCGCAACGGCCAGCGCGCCGGCAAGCCCGAAGTGTCCGCCGTCGCCTCGAGCCTCAAGGTCGCGGTGGTCAAGGTATTGAAGGACGAGGGGTACATCGCCGACTACGCCGTCGTGCGCGATGGTCACAAGTCGAGCCTCAACGTCCAGCTCAAGTACCACGAGGGCCGCCCAGTGATCGATCGCCTGCAGCGCGTGAGCCGTCCCGGGCTCAGGATCTACCGCGGCCGCGACCAGTTGCCGCGCATCCTGGGCGGCATGGGCACGGTGATCGTGTCCACACCCCAGGGCGTGATGACGGACGCGCAGGCGCGCGCAGCCGGCCAGGGCGGCGAAGTCCTTTGCATCGTGTCGTGAGAGAGCCATGTCGCGAGTCGCCAGAAAACCAGTCGAGCTGCCGCAGGGCGTGAGCGCCAGCGTGGCGGATGCCGCGGTCACCGTAAAAGGTGCCAAGGGCAGCCTCACGCTCGCATTGAAGCCCGGCATCAAGGTGGTGCAGGAGCAGCAGAAGCTCGCCGTCACCGTCGCCCAGCAGAGCGAGGGCATCATTGCCGTGGCGGGTGCCACCCGCGCGCACCTTGCCAACATGGTTCTCGGGGTCAGCAAGGGCTACGAGCGCAAGCTCGAGCTCGTGGGCGTGGGCTATCGCGCGCAGGTCCAGGGCAAGGCCCTGAACCTCACGCTGGGCTTTTCGCATCCGATCGCCTTCGCGATCCCGGAAGGCATCACGATCGAGACGCCCAGCCAGACGGAGATCATCGTCAAGGGCATCGACCGGCAAAAGGTCGGCCAGGTGGCGGCCGAGGTGCGCGGCTTCCGGCCGCCCGAGCCGTACAAGGGCAAGGGCGTGCGCTACGCCGGCGAGCGCATCGAGTTGAAGGAAGCGAAGAAAAAGTGACGGCCGAGGCACGACCATGAGCGACTCTCGAAACAAGAAGGCCCAGCGGCTGCGCCGTGCGGCGCGCGGTCGCGCCAAGATCCGCGAGCTGCGCGTTGCGCGCCTGTCCGTGCATCGCAGCGGCCAGCACATCTATGCGCAGGTGATTACGGCGGACGGCGGCCAGGTGGTCGCGGCGGCGTCGACGCTGCAGGAAGGCGTGCGCACCGGACTCAAGGCGACGGGCAACATCGAAGCCGCCAAGGCAGTGGGCAAGGCGATCGCCGAGCGGGCGAAGGCCGCAGGCATCGAAGAGGTTGCATTCGACCGTTCGGGCTTCAAGTACCACGGTCGCGTGAAGGCGCTCGCGGACGCTGCCCGCGAGCACGGACTCAAATTCTAGAAAGTAAGGTCACGTCCATATGGCGAGAGTCGAGAAACCAGCCACCGGCGACGAGCTGCTCGAGAAGCTCGTGGCGGTCAATCGCGTGGCCAAGGTCGTCAAGGGCGGCCGCCAGTTCGGCTTCACCGCGCTCACGGTAGTGGGCGACGGTTCCGGCCGCGTGGGCTTCGGCTACGGCAAGGCGCGCGAAGTGCCGGTCGCGATCTCCAAGGCCATGCAGCAGGCGCGCAAGAACATGGTCAACGTGAGCCTCAAGAACGACACGCTGCACTACGCGGTCAAAGGGGCTCACGGCACCACCCGCGTGTACATGCAGCCGGCCGCGGAAGGCACAGGCGTCATTGCGGGCGGCGGCATGCGCGCGGTGTTCGAGTGCGCGGGCGTCCGCAACGTCCTGGCCAAGAGCTACGGTTCGCGCAACCCCATCAATGTGGTGCGCGCCACGATGAAGGCGCTGGCGAACATCCGCTCGCCGGAAGACATCGCGGCGAAGCGCGGCAAGACGGTCGAGGAGATCCTGGGGACCAGCGCATGAACGCCCCCGGACAGAAGATCAAGGTGACGCTGACGCGCAGCATCCACGGCCAGCTCGAGCGCATCGCGGCGTCGGTGCGTGGACTGGGATTGCGGCGCATGCACCAGAGCGCCCTCGTGCAGGACACGCCGCAGAACCGCGGCATGATCGAGCGCGCGAAACACATGTTGACCGTCGAAAACGTCAAGTGAGATGCCGATGAGACTGAACACCATCAAGCCTTCCCGCGGCGCCAAGCGGCCGCGGTTGCGCGTCGGGCGCGGTGCCTCCGCGGGCCAGGGCAAGACCTGTGGCCGCGGCGTGAAGGGCCAGCGCGCGCGCAAGGGCGGTTACCACAAGGTGGGTTTCGAGGGCGGCCAGATGCCGCTGCAGCGCCGGCTTCCCAAGGCGGGCTTCCGCTCCGCCATCAAGGCCTCGCGCGCGGAGATCCGCCTGAGCGAGCTCGAGTCGCTGCTCGCCGAAGTGATCGACCTGCAGGCGTTGATCGAGGCGGGCGTCGTGCCCGCGCAGACCGAGCGCGCCAAGGTGATCCGCTCGGGCGAGATCAAGAAGGCCGTGCGCCTCAAGGGCGTCGCGGCCACCAAGGGCGCGCGCGCGGCCATCGAAGCCGCCGGCGGCAAGATCGAAGACTAGAGAGACGATGGCGAACCCCGTATCCACCAACCCGGCCGCCGCATTCGGCGAAGCGACGCGTCTCGGCGAGATGCGCCGCCGCCTGCTGTTCCTGCTGGGCAGCCTGATCGTGTTCCGCATCGGTACGTTCATCCCGGTGCCGGGCATCGATCCGACCGCGCTCGCCCGTTTCTTCGAGGACCAGGCCGGCACGATCCTCGGCATCTTCAACATGTTTTCGGGCGGCGCGCTCGAGCGCTTCAGCATCTTCGCGATGAACGTGATGCCCTACATCTCGGCATCGATCATCATCCAGATGATGACGGTGGTGGTGCCGACGCTCGCCGCGATCAAGAAGGAGGGCGAGTCGGGGCGTCGCAAGATCACGCAATACACGCGCTACGGCACGGTGTTGCTGGCGGCGTTCCAGAGCTTCGGCGCGGCCGTGGCGCTGCAGAACGGCGGCATGGTGATCCACCCCGGTCCGCAGTTCCTGTTCACCGCCACCGTGACGATGACCACCGGCACCATGTTCCTCATGTGGCTCGGCGAGCAGATCACCGAGCGCGGTATCGGCAACGGCATCTCGATGATCATCATGGCGGGCATCGTTGCCGGGTTGCCCACCGCGATCGCCAACACCCTGCAGCAGGTGCAATCGGGCGAGATGGAAGGCGTGTTTGCCCTGGTGCTCATCATCGTGGTGCTGGGCGTGACGGCCTTCTGCGTGTTCGTGGAGCGGGCGCAGCGGCGCATCGCGGTCAACTACGCCAAGCGCCAGGTGGGGCGACGCCTGTACGGCGGCCAGAGCAGCCACCTGCCGTTCAAGCTCAACATGTCGGGCGTGATCCCGCCGATCTTCGC